>DASPVQ010000005.1 GCA_035622275.1 Thermoplasmata archaeon
CCACTTCCGCCCACCGTACCGTTAATCGCTCCTCCGGCGGTACATCCTGCGGAGGACGCACGGTCATGGCGCATCCGGCAACCCTGTACCGTCCACTGGCGGGCGGCCGGGTACAGTGCACGGCGTGCGCCCGGTACTGTATCATCCCGGCCGGCTCGCACGGATTCTGCTTCGTGCGGAAGAACGTCGACGGGCATCTCGAGCTCCTCTCGTACGGGAAGGCGGCGGCGACCCAGGTCGATCCGGTCGAGAAAAAGCCGCATTCGCACTTCCACCCGGGCGCCCGGGTCTTTTCGATCGGAACGGTCGGATGCAACTGGCGCTGCCTCTATTGCCAGAACGCGGAGATCTCGCAGGAGCACGAGGTCGGTGGTCGGCCGTTGTCGCCCCGGGCCGCGGTTGACGGGGCGCGCCGCTACGGCTGCGCCGGCGTGACGTTCACCTACAACGAACCCACGATCTTCATCGAGTACGCGCTCGACGTGATCGCCGAGGCGCACCGCGCCGGCCTCTTCGCGAACTTCGTCACCAACGGCTACATGACGCCGGAGGCGGTGGCCGCGCTCGGCCCCCACCTCGACGCGGTGAGCGTCGACTTCAAGGGCAGCGGGGAACCCGGGTTCATGCGCAAGTACATCACCGCGAAGGGTCCGGACCCGATCCTCTCCACGATCCGGGACCTGAAGGAGCGCGGCGTCCACGTGGAGGTCACCGACCTCATCGTGCCCCAGGTCGGCGACTCGGCGGACGCGACGCGACAGCTGGCCCGCTTCGTCGTCGACGAGCTGGGGCCGGCGACGCCGTTCCATCTGCTGCGCTTCCACCCGGACTACCACATGATGGATCTGCCCGAGACGCCGATCCCGACGCTCGAGCGCCTCCACGGCATCCTCAAGGAGGAGGGCCTCGAGTACGCCTACCTGGGGAACGTCTGGGGCCATCCGCTCGAGCACACGTACTGCCCCGCGTGCGGCGCGATCGCCGTGCGGCGCTTCGGCTTCACGATCCAGGCCTGGAACCTCGACGAGCAGAACCGCTGCCGCGCCTGCGGCCACGGTATCCCGATCGTCGGCCGGCTCGCCGAGGACTACGTGCCGACGTTCGCGACGCCGATCGCGTAGGCCGGGCGGAGGCCGGAGGCCCGCGGATCGCCTCGACCACGAGGTGGAGCGGGATCTCGGCCAGGAACGGTCCCTGCGGGCTCGCGCGGACCATCGTAGCGTCCGGCGCGGGTTCGTCCATGCGCCGGATCGCCAGGCCGGCCTCGGCGAGATAGGCCGAGTAGCTCGAGAGGGTCCGGTGGTAGCCGGCGGTCGTGACGACCCGATCGCCCGGGAGCCGCCAGGGGCCGTGCTGGCGATCCTCGCGGCGGTAACCGCTCACCTTGCGCCAGACGACGCTTGCGAGGCCCGTGCGCTCGACGACCCACCCCGAGCGATCGTTGAGGTCGAAGCACGGGTGGCAGATCGAGAAGACGAGCCGGCCGCCGGGCCGGAGGACGCGACCGACCTCCCGGAGCGCCCCCCGCGCGTCCGCGATGTCCATCAGCGCCATGTTGCACAGCACGACGTCGAAGCGCGCGCTCGCGACGCCGCGCAGCGCGGCCGCGTCGCGCACGAGGTATCGGATCCCGAGCGGTCGTGCCGCCTCGCGCTGCCGGGCGCGGGCGATGATCGGCGCGGAGGCGTCGACGCCCAGCACCTCGCGCGCCCCGGCCCGTTTGATCCGACGGGAAAGGTAGCCATTGCCGCAGGCAAGGTCGAGCACCGCCAGGCCCCGGACGGATCCGAGGCGACGCAGGACCACCGGGTCGATGAGGTGTCGGTGCCACAGGTCGCCCCGGTCGCCCTGCTTCGCGTCATAGAATTCGGCGAGCTGGGCCCAGGGAATGTCCGCCATCTCGATGCGCGGGCGAACGCACCCGGCACTTATCGCTGCCGGCGAGCGACCGGATCCGTCGTGAGGAGGGGTCCAACTGGCCCGGCCGAAGCGGGCGCCGGGGGTGCGCCGGCTCTCGACCGTCGGTTCGGGTCGGCGTTCCGCTGATCCGGCGCGGCGTTTCCCGGTCCGGGGGCGTCCGCACCGCCGCGGACCGAGCGACAGCGGTCGGCGGGACGGTGCACGCCACGTCCGCGCGGCGGTCTGGCGTGGACCGTTTCATTCCCTCCCGGATGGGTCTTACGGGGGCGCGGGCTTGCCAGCGCCATGGCCGAGACCGCGGACACGAAGACGCTGGAAGTATCCGGGGGCGCGATCGCCTTCGAGGACAGCGGTCGCGGGCCGGCGGTCGTGCTGCTCCACGAAGGGATCGCGGACCGGCGCATGTGGCACCGTGAGTTCGGGGCGCTCGCCCATGATCACCGCGTGCTCCGCTACGATTTCCGGGGGTACGGAGGCTCGCGCCCGGCGTCCTCCTCCTTCTCCCCGGTCGATGACCTGTTGGCGCTGCTCGATCACGCTCGCCTCGAGCGCCCGCTCCTCGTGGGCCCGAGCATGGGCGGAAAGGTCGCGCTCGACCTCACCCTGGCCCATCCCGATCGGGTCGGCGGTCTGTTGCTCGTCGCGCCGGGGTACTCGGGCATGGACTACGAGCACGTCCCGGGCGGAAAGGCGACCTTCGAGCGCGACGAGCGGCTCTCCCAAGCCGCGGTCGAGGCCTGGACCGCCGGACATCTGGAAGAGGCCACGGAGCGGCTGCGCGAGTTGTGGGCCTCCGCGCTCAGCGGTCGAGAGCTCGAGCTCTTCCGCACGATGGTCCGGGACAACGCGCCGGAAGTCTTCGAGGAGCGCTCCGGCCGGTTCGAGACGCGCGCGGGGCCACCGGCGGCCGGCCGGCTCGCGCAGATCCGGGTGCCGACCGTCCTGCTGGTCGGGGATCGGGACAATCCCGCGATGCCCCACCTCGCGAACTATCTCGCGCGGGGAATCCCCGGCGCCCAGCTAGAACTCGTCGCGGGCGCGGACCATCTGCTGAACCTCTCGAGGCCGGACGCGTTCGACGCCGGGCTCGCGCGCGCGATGGCTCGAGTCCGGGCCTGAGGTCGGCATCGGCCGCTCGTCGACGCGGCGCGGACCTCCGCTCGAAACCACCGACGACGGAAGCCAGGACCCAGGCGTGCCCCGCCCGGAGCTTGCCGGGCCGCCGCGGACGGAACGCGCCGGCTCGGGCGGACCGCCGGGGTGCGGAACGTCGGCCGCAGGGCGGCCTACACGGCGCGGCGCTTCCGAATCCCGGAGCGGCGGCTCGCCGGCCTATTCACCGGACGGGATCGCCGGAAGGAACGCTGCCCCGCCCGGCCGGCCGCTCGCGGCGCGTAGCGCTTGCGTCCGACCAGCAGCCCCCGACCCGAGGGCAACCCCTTGCGGAGGAAGCGGGCCGTCAGCCCGGCGCGACGCATGAGGGCGCACAACCGAGCGCGGGGGACCAGGAGCCCGAGGTCGACCTCCTCGAAGTGCTGCACCCGGCGGCCTGGCGCCCCGATGAGGTAGTGGAAGTGGACGAGCGAGCGCCGCCCCTGGCGCGAGGAGAAGGCCATCCGGACGACCGAGGCCGACGGGCTCTCCCGCGCCATCGCGTGCACGAACCCCGGGCGGAAGTCGGCCGGATCGATCCACGGCTCGACGATCACGATGCCTCCCGGCTTCAGGTGGCGCTGGAAGTTCGCGAAGGTGGCCCCGAGCTCGCGTTCGCTTCGCAGGTGACCGATCGCGCTGAAGAGGCAGCTCACGACGTCGAACTCCGCGTTCAGACGGAAGGTTCGCATGTCACCCACCTCGAGGCGGACCCCGGGCAGGCGTCGGCGCGCGACGCGCAGCATCTCCGGGCTGCGGTCGATGCCCCGGACCTCGAAGTGCCGGCGCAGGTAGCTGAGGTGCCGGCCCGTCCCGCACGCCACATCGAGCCATCGCCGGCCCGTCGAGCGCCGGAGCCGGCCGGCGAGGGCCTCGAGGTGACGCGCCTCCAGCGCGTAGTCCTTCCCGCCGACCAGGTCGTCGTAGTAGGCGGCCAGACGATGGAACATCAGCGGACGAGCGGCGGGCGTGCCCGCGCGTCGCGACTTCCGGCCGAGCTCGGATCGATTCACGGTCCCTCTGCTGGAGCGGTGCCGCGGCGCAGTCGCTCGAGCTCCTTACCGTCTGCTCCGAGCGCTCGCCCGCCGGACGGGTCGCTCCGGATCCCGCTCGAGCCACGGAAGCGCCCGGTCCGCAGCGCCGTTCTTCGGGAAAGGTTCCCGCTAGCGTGGTCCGGATCGCGGCCCCGAGGCTCGTCCGAGGCCGTACCGGCCTTGCGCCGCGGGCACGAATAGGATACTGACGCCGACTCCGCCCTCCCTTAAGACCGAGGCCCGCGTCCGCGGCGGCGCGGGTGAAGTGAGATGTCCGTGCGCTTTCAGATCGTGATCGATTGTCGGGATCCGGATCGGGTGGTTGCGTTCTGGTCGTCGGCCCTTCGTTACCAACCGGAGCCACCACCGGACGGCTTTGCCGGTTGGCGCGAATACTGGCAGAGCATGGGTATCGCCGACACGGAGCTCCGGGCGGTGACCGGTCCGGAGTCGATCGTCGATCCGAAGGGAGCGGGGCCGCGCATCTGGTTTCACGCGGTGCCGGAGGCGAAGACCGGCCACAATCGACTCCATTTTGATATCAAGGCGAGCGGGGGCCGCGAACTCCCGCTGGCGATGCGGAAGGACCAGGTGGAGGCGGAGGTGTCCCGCCTCGAGGACCTGGGGGCGACTCGACTCGAGACGCTGTACGAGGAGGGCGTGGACCACTACGCGGTCGCCATGCTGGACCCCGAGGGCAACGAGTTCGACATCAACTGAGGGCCGTCCTGCCCAAGGAGGAGGTCGCCCTCCGTCCTGTACAGGGCAAGGGGCGGCACCCCGACCCGGCGCGACGACCCTTCCCCCAACGGGAGGGTCTCCGAGCGCTCTCAAGATCCGCGTCCGAGGCCGGCCGGGCGCGGTCGATGGGTTCGCGTGACCCTTCGATCGGAAGCCTTCGGACCGATCCGGACTCGCGGCCGGGACGCCTCCGGACCCGACGGCCGCCCTCCGGTCCGATCCGATTTCGGGCCCACCTGCCCCTGCGCACGGGCCCGGCATGCGTCGAGGCGGCCCGGAAATGCTCAAGCGAGATCCGTCTAGAGGATGGACGAATCCCAGGGTGCCGGGGCCAGAACTAGCCCTCACACTTCGGATCCGGGACATTGCCCGGATCCACTATCTGCCACCGAGCCGTGTGAGCCGCTCCTCGGAGGGATCGCAGCCACCTGAGGGCCCAGTCGCCACCCCTCTACCGCGGTCAAACTCGGTCACGGGGAACGATGGGACGCATTCGGGAGCTCCCGCGCGAGCGGGAGATCTCCCGTAACGTGGGCTCATCTCGGAGTCAACGCCGACGACCGCATCGAACCGTCGGAACCCTGCGCATCCTGAACGCCATTCCGTTTTCTCTTCGAACCGGCGATCGGCCGGAGTCCTGGTCGCCTCCTTCGGCACTGGTACCAAGGACGAACTAATCGAGAGCAGCGCGGTCGACGGCCAGCTTTCCATCCTTCCACACCTTGAGGACGTGCTCCGGCTCACCGAGGACTGCAATCCGCTTCAAAGGATCTTCTCGGAGGGCAATCACATCCGCGGCGAAACCCGGCTGAAGCCGCCCCGATCTGGGTGCTTGGGGACCGAGAGTCATCGGACCCAGCGCCGTGCTGGATCGGATGGCCTCCAGCGGCGACATCCCCATCTGCTCGACCATCAAGGCCAGCTCGTGGCCGTTGCGGCCCCAACGGAGCGGGCCCACCTCGCCGGAGAGGCCGATGTCGGTCCCCATCGCGATGGGGACCTTCTTCCGAACCGCCAGCCGCATGGCGCGCTGAGCCTCGGCGGAGACCTTCCGTCCCTTCTCAAGCTTGTGCTCCGGCATTCCTTCTCCCGCTCCCGATGTCGCGAGGGCCTGGACCGAGAGGGTGGGGACCAGGATTGCCCCCTTCTCCACCATGAGATCGGCGGCCTCCTCGTCAAGATACGTCCCATGTTCGATGGTCCTGGCTCCGGCTCGGAGCGCCGCCATAATGCCGGCCTTGCCATGACAATGCGCCGCCACAATTCGCTCGGCCCGAGCGGCCTCGTCGACAATCGCCCGTAGCTCCTCGTCAGAGAACTGCTGATGCCTTGGATCGTCGAGGTCGCTCATCACCCCTCCGGAGGCACAAACTTTGACGACGGAAGCGCCCAATCGAAGTACCTTCCGCACCGCGAGTAGACACTCGGGAACGCCATCACACGGCCCCGGCAGTTCGAGCTGGTGCCGCAGATAGTTCACGTACTCGATCGGGAAGGCGTGCGCATCTCCGTGCCCGCCGGTGGTGCTGAGGATCGTACCCGAGGCGTAGATCTTCGGACCGGGGATCGAGCCTTCGTTCACACCGCGGCTGAGGAAGATGCCGAGTCCTCCGAGCTCGCGAATCGACGTGAATCCGGCACGAAGGACCCTCTCGGCATCCGCGACCGAACGTATGAGGGCCACGGGATGCGAAGTGTAGATGGTTTCCTCCATCGAGAGCTTGCGGCGCCCGGCGAAGTGAGTGTGACAATCCCATAATCCGGGCATGACCGCCGGAACCGACACGGTAGTGTCCGAAGGTCCGGCGGCTGGGGACCCCTCTACCGGTCCAGCATAGGTGATCGTTGGCCCTTCAATTATCACACAGCCGCCCCGAATCGGGTCACCCGATCCGGGGATCACGACGTCCGCCTCGATCCGAATGCCCATACCGGCCTGAGGCCTTCGGCGCGGTAAATCCTTGGCCGACGCCGCATGGAGCGGTTCGTATCAGACACTGCCCACGGTGCGGCCACGAATGAAATGCGGTCTTCGCCAACCGCGGGTAAGCTCCACGTGACTTGGTCGTCCCACGCCCGGCTCAGAAGAACTCGCTGGTTTCCCGTGGCGACGGGCGCTCCTTTGCTCGAGAACGCGCGACGCGCCGGCCCGAGTCGAGATGTCTGCCGGGGCCAGGATTCGAACCTGGGAACTCCTGCGAGAGCAGATCTTGAGTCTGCCGCCTTTGGCCGCTCGGCCACCCCGGCGCGCTACTCCGAAGGAGCAGCGGGTCATTATTCCACCGGCGACTCGTCGTCCTCGAGCGCATCGAGTCGGTCGTCATCCCCCGCGTCGTCGACTAGCGCCGGCTCGTCCGGTGTGGCGGTCGGCGGACCAACCTCGAGCGCGCCGGACGGCGCGCGCACCGGTCCGCGGAGGCGCGTTCGGCGGGCGCGTCCGCACGCGAGACAGGTCCGCACCCGCCGGCCGGCCCTCAGGCGCGTGCGCACGGTCCGTCCCTCGATCCAGTACGTCGAGCAACCGCGGCAGTACAGTTCTCGGAATTCCGGGAGGAGACGGACGTTGTAGCGAGTTCCGATGCGACGGGCGAGCCGGACGTACCGGTCGGCCAGGGCCGGCCGTCCCGCCGAGGCTTCGCTATCCGCCAGCGCGAAGAGCGTCGTGACTCGCTCTCGCGCGATCCGGACCATGGCCGAACTTCGGCGTCCGCGCCGGCCGCCCCGCCTCACGGTGTTTGCGGTTGCTGGCATACCGGGCAGTACACGGCGGCGCGAGAGATGATCGTGCCGCAACGGATGCAGTACTTTCCACTCGGCGGAGGCGGCATCGCCGGCGTCGCCGCCGCGATCGTTCCGGGCGCGAGCGGGTACGCCCCGGGGCCGGCCGAGGCGGGCGGCGGCGGGATCGGCACCCCGGGCCGAGCGGGCGCGGCCGCGACGGGCGCGAGCCGGGGCGGGGGAGGCGGTGGGAGGCTCGTGTCGACCTGCGGCAGGGTGTAGCCGCACTTCGGGCAGAAGAGCGCACCATCCGCGGCGAGCTCGCCGCAGTGCTGGCACGCCGGCACGTCGGGGGCAAGGTTAATGGCGTATATCATCGTCCGTGCGGCCGGTGAGACCCCGGTCGGTAGCGCTGATCACCCGGGACCCGGTGCTCTACAGCGAGCTCGCGGGTTTTCTGCGGGAGCGCCGCCTTCCGTCGGTGAGCCTCCTGCCCGGGCAGCGTATCCCGGACCGGGTCGCCGTGGTGCTGACCTCGCGGGCCGAGGCCGCGTCCATCTCTCATCCGAACGTCCTCGCGGTCGCCGAGGATGGGGATCGCCGCGCCCTCAGCGCCGCTGTCTCGCACGCGCTGGAGCCCGGCCGCTCGGAGGAGGAGCTCGTCGTCGGCCTCGATCCCGGTCCCCGGCCGGGGTACGCGATCCTCTCGGGCCGCCGATGCCTGGGCGAGGGAGTGCTCGAGTCCCCCGAGGCGGCCGGCCCGTTCGCCGTCCACCTGCGGCGGCAGTTCCCGTCGCGTCACGTTGTCTTCCGCGTCGGCTCGGGCGACCCGCCCCGACGCAATCGTCTCGTCAACGAGCTCCTGGCCCACCACCGCTGGGTGGAGCTCGTCGACGAGCAGGGGACCACGCCCCGGGGCCACCGACGGCCGCGGGACCCGGCGGCGGCGCGATCGATCGCGGCCGGGCTCGGACGGGAGGTCCGCGCCGCGCTCCCCACGACGTTCACGCCCGGTGAGGTCGCCAACCTCCAGCGACTCAGCCGGGAGGGGAGCGGCGGGCTCGTGACGATCCCGCGCGCGTCCGCCCACCGCGTTCTCCGAGGCGAGATCTCGCTCGCCGACGCGGTCGCCGAGACGATCGCGCGACGTGGGCCAGGGGGCCCCACCGCGGGGCGGGCCGCCGAAGCGCGCTCGCGCGGAGAACGGCTTTAATCCACACCGCGGTCGCGCCGGGCGTGACGCTGCCGCCGGACCTCGCCACGCGGGCGCGGCGGCTGGCGCTGGAGAACGCGATCGCGCACAGCGACGCGCCGCGGGCCGGGCCGATCGTCGCGCGCCTCCTTTCCTCCGAACCCGCGCTGCGCTCGGAGGCGGCGGCGGTCACCACGCTGGTCGATGGGCTCGTCGCCGAGGTCGCCCGGCTGGCGCCCGAGGCGCGCGCGGGCGAGCTCGCGAGACTCGGAGGACCGATGGCTGCCCCTCCGCGGGAGGCCCGCCACGAGGGCGCGGACTTCCCGGAGCTGCCGGGGGCCGAGTCGGGCCGGGTCGTGCTGCGGATGGCCCCGTTCCCGAGCGGTGTCCTGCACATCGGCCACGGCCGGATGCTCTTCGCGCACCAGTACTACCGGGAGCGCTACGACGGCCGGTTGCTCCTCGTCTTCGACGACACCGTCGGCTCGGAGGAAAAGCGCGTCGAGACCGAGTTCTTCGACCTCATCCTCGGCGACTGCGAGCTCGCGGGGGTCCGCCCGGATTCGGTCGTCTACAAGTCGGACCGCATCGCGCGATTCTATCCGTGGGCCGAGCGGGTCATCGAGCGGGGCCGCGCCTACGTCTGCCGGTGCGCGCCCGAGCTGCTCCGCGAGCGGCGGGCGGCCGGCGTCGCCTGCCCGGAGCGCGGGCAGACGCCCGAGGAGGCCCGGGCGGAGTGGGATCGGATGCTCGCGGGGGAGTTCGCCCCCGGCGAGGCGGTGCTGCGACTGAAGACCGACCTCGCCGACCCCGATCCCGCGTTCCGGGACCGCGTGCTGTTCCGGCTCAGCGATCTCGACCACCCGCGCGTCGGTCACCGATTCAAGGTCTGGCCCCTGCTCGAGTTCTCGTGGGCCGTGGACGACATTGAGCTCGGGGTGACCCATGTACTCCGGGGCAAGGACCTGGTGATGGAGGACCGGATGCAGCGGTACATCTGGGACCTGCTCGGGATCACCGGTCCGCCGTTCGTCCACTGGGGGATCCTGCGGGTGCGCGAGGCGAAGGTCGCGAAATCGAAGGCCTACCGCGAGGTGAAGTCCGGTCTCTACGACGGGTGGGCCGACCCCCGGACCTGGTCGTTGCGCTCCCTCGACCGTCGCGGGATCTCGATGGAGTCGCTGAAGGCGTTCATCCTCTCCTTCGGAATGAGCCTCGCCGACATCGAGGTGCCGGCCGAAACGCTCTACGCGGAGAATCGCAAACGCATCGACCGTCTGGCGATCCGACGGGCGTTCGTCGCGGATCCGGTCCGGCTCGAGGTCGATGGCTTCCCCGAGGACCTGCGGACCGCGCGCCTGGCCAACCATCCGGACCGCCCCGAGCTCGGAACCCGAGAGGTCCCCGCCGGACCGGCGTTCTTCCTGGCCGCGACGGACCTCGCCCCACGCTCGGGCGCCGAAGTGCGCCTCAAGGACCTCGCCAACATCCGACTGCCGGAGTCGATCCCGCCGGTCGGCGGCACGCTGCGCGCGCGGTTCACGGGCCGGGAGAACCGCAAGCTTCCGCGACTCCAGTGGGTCGGAGCGGACGGCGCGGTGCCGGTCGATCTGCTCGACGTCGAGGGGGCGCACCGCGCCGGGCTCGGTGAGCATGCCCTCGCTGCCGCGCTCCCGGGCGAGATCCTGCAGTTCGAACGCGTTGGCTTCGTGCGCGTCGAGCGCGACCAGGTGCCGGGTGCGTCCCCGATCCGGGTCGTCTTCGGACACCCGTAGGGGCGGCGGCCCCGATCCGGGCGAAGGTTTAGATGGACGAGCCACGGCTCCGGGGCTAGGAGGGGGCCGTGCGGTTCCTGCACACCTCGATCACCGTGCGCAACATGGCCGAGAGCCTCGCCTTCTACACCGAGGTGCTCGGCCTCGAGTTCGAGCGGCGACGCACGATCCCCGAGAACCACGCCGAGATCGCCTTCGTTCGCGATCCGGCCTCCGGGGCGCGGATCGAGCTCACTCACTGGGACGGGAAGGACGCGTTCGAAGCGGGCGAGCAGCTCGACCACCTCGCCTTCGAGGTCGCGGAGATGGACGCGTTCCTGATGCGGGTCCGCACGAAGGGCGTCCGCGTCGCGAAGGAGCCGTACCGCCTCTCGGGCGGCTCGTCGCGGATCGCCTTCCTCCTCGATCCCAACGACGTCTGGATCGAGCTGATCGAGCGGCCGCACTCGGCCTGATCGCAGCCGTGGTCGCCCCTGCTGCGCCGATCGACGAGACCGTCCACCGCCGGTCGCTCGGCGCCGTCTTCGGTGCGACGTTCTTCGTTCGCTTCGCCTTCGGCATCACCCTCGCGGTGTTCGCGACCTACATCGCCGGCCACGCGAGCGGCAACCTCAACGCGAACGATACCGCGACGGTCGGGCTCGTGACCGCGATGGCGTCGGTCGGGGAGTTCTCGACGGTCCTCGCCTCGGGGATCGTCGCCGACCGGATCGGTCGCTTCCCCGTGCTCTTCGGCGGGATGATCACCGCGGCGGTGCTGTTCGCGCTGGTCGCCACCACCCGTTCGCCGCTCGCGCTCGGCGCGATCGATTTCGTCTTCGGGATCGCGAGCGGCGCGATCCTGGCCGCGAGCCTCGCCGTCATCGCCGACCGCTCGGGGAGCGGCGAGCGCGGCTTCGAGATGGGGCGGTTCGATGCGATGAACCTCGCCGGCTGGCTCGGCGGCTACGCCTTCGGGATCGCGATCCTCGGGACGCTCGCCGTCGGGGAGCTCGGCCTCGTTTTCCTCGCGGGGGCGGCGATCCTGCTCGTCGGCCTGCTCGTCGCGCTGGCGCTCGTCCGCCACCTGCCACCGGGGCCGGCATTCCCGCGATCGTCGCCGGCGGAAATCTTGGGCCAGGCCTTCCGCCGCAACGTGCTGCTCGTCACGCTGCCCTGGCTCGTGATCTACATGCTGATCGGCTACGTCCTGGTCTTCTTCGGCTCCGCGGCGAAGAGTACCGGCTATCCCCTGACCTGGATCGCGGCGGGGATCGCCGTCGCGAGCGTCTTCCTCGTGCTCTCCCAGCCTCAGTTCGGTCGCCTCGCCGACCGCTTCGGCCGCATGCGGCTGATGACCGTCGGCGTGACCGGATTCGTCGGCACGATGACTTCGGCCGCCGCGCTGCTCGCCTACGGGCCGTCGATCCCACTGATCGGCGCCCTCGGGGTGAGCGCCGTCGCGGCGCTGGCCTACGGGCCCGCGGCCCTCGCGGCGCTCGCCGATCTCGCCCGGACGATGAGCCGGGCGACGACGATGGCGATCTACTCGCTTACGATCTCGCTCGGGATGGTCCTGGGCCTCGTCGGGGCGACGCAGCTCACGGCGCGCTGGGGGAACCCGGGGCTCTTCGTGTTCTTTGCCGGCATCGCCGTCGCGCTCGTCGGCCTCACGTTCGCGCGCTACCGGGACCTGCGTCGCGTCGGACGCGCGTCCGCTACGACTCCGGCTCGATGACGATGTGGCGCAGGATCGGGTAGGCCGAGCGCAGGGTGTGCGTCACCTGGTCGATCGCCGCCTCGATCTGGTCGGTCGTGAGCCCATCGTGGAAGTTGATCTTCAGCGCGAGCAGCGCGTCGTCGGGCCCGAGCAGCATCGACTGGAGGCTCCGCACCTTCGCGACGTTCGGGTTCTGCTCGATCAGCGCCAGCATCCGACGGCCGTACTCGGGCGCGAGCGCTCGCCCGATGAGGTACTCGCGGCTCTCGGCCGCGAGCACGAAACCGGTCCCGAGGAGGATCAGGCCCTCCGTGGCCGCCCCGATGCCGTCCGGGACCGCGCTCCCGGTCTGGTGGACGAGGAAGAGGCCTAGGAAGGCCGCCGCGCTGGCGCCGGCCGTGACGACGTCCTGGTAGAAGATCGACTTCAGCCCCTGGTTCGCCGACTCCAATAGCGCGGAGAGGGTGACCCTGCCCAGGCGCAGCTCGCGTAAGGTGACCAGGATGCTCGCGATGCTGACGCCGAGCGTGGCGGCGACCACCGCGAGGGCGTAGAGCACGTGGACGATCGGCCGGGGCGAGACGATCTGGTCGATGCCCTCCGTCAGCGCCAGCACGCCCGCGACGGTGAACGTGATCACGATCGAGACGAACGCCCAGAAGAAGCGCTCCTTGCCGCGTCCGAACGGGTACTCGTGCGAGGCGGGTCGCCGCGACAGATACAGCCCCCACAGGAGCAGGCCGCTCCCGACGATGTCGGTGATCGTGAAGATCGCCTCGGCGAGGACCGAGCGGCTGCCGGTGAGTACGGCGACGGACAGATTGAACAGGAAGAGGGCCGCGTTGAGCAGGAGGGTGGCGATGATGATGACCTGCGGTCGCATCGAACGCCCGGACCGGCCGGGGTGCCCACCTACCGACGGCCGAAGGTTAAGGGTTCCGGCCGCCGCGCGCCGCCGCGGACCCGCGCCGGTGCGCGCCAACCGTTAAATCGGCGCGCCCGGTCGAGCGAGAGGGGTACGCCGTGAGCGAGTCCGCCGCGCGTCCGCCGACGGCCGATGCGGCGCCCGGTGGCGCGGCCGCGCGCGGCCGGCGCTATCCGCGCCCGCCTCTGGGACAGCTTGGCCTCGGGCCGGGCAAGCGCACGCGCCTCAAGCGGCTCCTCTACGACCACGGACCCGGAGGAGGGACGCTGCTCGTCCTCCCGATCGACCAGGGGCTCGAGCACGGGCCGGTCGACTTCTTCGCGAACCCGGAGGCGCTCGACCCGCGCTATCAGTACGAGCTCGCGCGGGAGGGCCGCTTCAGCGCGATCGCGTTGCACGTCGGCCTCGCCGAGAAGTACTTCCACGAGTACGCGGGCGACGTCCCGCTGATCCTCAAGCTCAACGGCAAGACGGCGATCCCCTCGGACGCGGAAGCGTTCAGCCCGCTCACGGGCACCGTCGAGGACGCGGTGCGCCTGGGCGCGGACGCCGTCGGCTACACGATCTACGTGGGCTCGCCGAGCCAGGACCGGGACCTCCGCCAGTTCACCGAGGTCCGACTCGCGGCCGAGCGCTTCGGGATGCCGGTGATCGTCTGGGCCTACCCGCGGGGGGAGGCGGTCGCAAAGAAGGGCGGGAAGGAGAGCCTCTACGCGATCGACTACGCGGCGCGCGTCGCGCTCGAGCTCGGGGCCGACATCGTGAAGGTGAACTATCCGGTGGTCTCGAGCAAGGACGCGGACAGCCCCCCGCCGTACAACTCCCTGCGGCTGTCGCCGACGGAGGCGTTCCGCAAGGTCGTCGAGAGCGCGGGCCGTGCCCTGGTCCTCGTCTCGGGCGGCGAGAAGGTCGGCGACGAGGACCTCGTCGAAAAGGTCCGCTCCTCGATGGACGCGGGCGCGACGGGGATCATCTTCGGGCGGAACCTCTGGCAGCGGCCGAAGGTCGAAGCGCTCCGCCTGACCCGCGAGCTCCATGCGATCTTTCGGGAGTACGCCCAGCCCGCCGCCTAGCGGGGCGGTCCCGCTCTTCCTCGTCCTCGTTGGGGACGACCATCCGCGCGCGTGCACGGGCCGGCGGCTGGTCCGCCACGGCCTCGTCCGCGAGTTCCGGGCCCGCGAGCGCGGGGGGCCGGCCCCCGTGCTGCTCGACCCGTACGCGCCCCGTCCCCTCAGCCCGGCGGACGCCCCGCGGGCCGAGCGGGCCGGGATCGTGGCGGTCGATTGCTCCTGGAACCGGCTCGCCGACCGGGGCCGGCTCCTGCCGCCGGCGGCGCCGGGGTCGTCTCCGCTCGCGCGCCGTCGCTTGCCGCTCCTCATCGCCACCAACCCGCAGCACTACGGTCGGCTGGCGGAGCTCAACACGGTCGAGGCACTCGCCGCGGCCCTCGCCCTGACGGGCCGTCCCCGGGAGGCCGAACGCCTCCTCGCCGGCTTCCGCGGCAGCGAGCAGTTCCTCGTCGTCAATGCCGAGCGGCTGAGCGCCTACCGGGCCGCGACGAGCGCGGAGGAGGTGCGCGCCGCCGAACGGCGGCTCTTCGGGGGCGCGCCCGCCTAGTCCACCGGGGGGTAGCGCTGGCCCTCGGTGGGCAGGTGCTCGACGCGCAGCTCCGCGACCGAGGAGAGCGGGCGATCGAGCGGGACGTGCGCGACGATGACGCCTCCGAATCGCTCGAAGACGCGCGTGGTGTGGAGCGTGAGGCACCGCTCCCCGTAGAGCGGCCGGCCGGTGAGGTCCGGGTCGTGGCCGCGCAGGAAGAGGCTCAGGTGCGCCTGAGCCAGGAACGAGGCCAGTTCGCGTGCCCCCCAGGCGTCGGAGACGCCGCGCCGGCTGCGCGAGGCGTCGCACTCGGCCCAAACGAGCTCGGCGAGACGCTCGTCGTCGAGGTGCTCGAACGACTCGCGCCAGTTGGGGGCCAGCGCCCCGCGGGGGAAGCCAGCATGCGCGAAGTAGACGCCGTTCGAGCTCGTCGCGGCGAGGGGCCCCCGCTCGAGCAGGGCGAGCAGTCGAACGTAACGACGGACCTGCGGGCCCCAGAGCTGGTCGACCTCCTCGGGCAGCGTCTGCGGGATGACCGGGATCCGGCGCGTCGTCTCGTGGTTGCCCTGCAGGAGGAACACCCGATCCGGGTATCGCGCCACGAGCCCGAGCAGCCGCAGGGCGTTCGCGACCGAGCCTTCGCCGCAGTCGGCCGGATGGCGGTCGACGTAGTCCCCGAGCCCCACGAGGCACCGCGGCCCTCCGCCGTCTGACAGGAAGCGCCGTTCGATCTCGAGGGTGGACCGCCAGTCCCCGTGCGTGTCCCCGAAGACGATCGCCTCGGTGAACCCGAGCGACGGGATCGCCGCGAGCGCGGGGCGCACCGGGACCTTGCGCTCGAGGCGGTCGAGGAGGCGGTCGGCGTCCTCCGGCGACGACCGCAGCACGTCCGGTGGGTTGGGCAGATCGTCCATGCGAGGCTCGCGATCAGACGGGCCGTCGGGATGCGGGGGGCCGGAGTTTCCGGCGAGCGGCCGACGCGGCCGCTCGGCCCTTTGAACCGGCGCATGCCCTGGGCAACAGGGTCCTAGGCCCTGCCTCGCTGGCCCGGTCCGCGCGCGCGGACCGTTTGGCCGAGCTGGAGCACCCCCGCACCGGAAGTGGAACGCGGCCCGCGAAGTAGCCCCGGCAGGAGTTCCGGCCGGCGGGGTCGCGGACCCCCGCGGCGTTCGAACCTGCGTCGCGAGATCCAGAGTCTCGCATGATTGGCCACTACACCACGGGGCTACGCGTCCACGAGCCGGGGTCGATTGATAAACGTTGCCGCGCGCGGGCGCCCCCGGCGCGCGACCGGACGCCGGTCACCGCCGGCGCACCGTCCTCTCCAAATAGCCGTGGGCGGTCCGACCCCGGTCCGCGCAGCGGAGGGCGCATGGCCGAGTCAGGCACGATCGCCCCCACCGAGCCGCGCGTCCGGCCCGCGCCCGATCCGTTCCGCCCGTCCGCCTGGCGCTCCGCACTCCTCTACGCCGCGATCCCGCTCGTCGTCGGGCTGAGCATCGCCGCCACGGCGGCCTCCTCGCTGGGGAGCTTCGCCGCGTACCTGCCGACAGCCGGCCTCGACGTCAGTTACTCGTTCCTTCGGATGAGCGCGGCCTACGCGCTGTCGCTCGGCTTCGCGCTCGCCTACGGTTACTACGCGGCCACCCACCGCACGGGCGAGCGCGTCATGATCCCGATCCTCGACATCCTCCAATCGGTCCCCATCCTCGGATTCTTTCCCATCGCGATCGTCTTCTTCGCCTCGCTCACGCCGAACAGCTGGCCGGGCCCGAACCTCGCCTCCGTGTTCCTCATCTTCACGTCGATGGCCTGGAACATGGTCTTCGGCGTCTACGAGTCGCTGAAGACGCTGCCGGCCGAGCTCAAGGAGGCGGCGGCGACCTTCCGGCTGCGCGGATGGCTCCTCTTCCGCCGGGTGCTCTACCCGGCGACGATCAACCGCCTCGTCTACAACACCGTGCTGTCGTGGACCGCCGGCTGGTTCTTCCTGGTCGAGGCGGAGATCTTCACGACGAACTCGTCCTCGAGCTCGTCGATCCTGCCGGGCATCGGCAGCTACCTCTACTTCGCGTCGCTCAACCACGAGACCGCCGCGTTCCTCGCCGGGATCCTGGTGCTCGTCATCGTGATCGCCGCGCTCGACTTCGCGGTCTGGCGACCGCTGAGCAAGTGGGCCGAGCGGTTCCGCTACGACACCTCCCCGAGCGGTGAGGTCGAGATCGGCTCGTCCAGCGTCGCCGGCGCCGCCCCGAACCCGTTCCGCCGGGCCGCGGCGTACGTGACGCGGGGCGTCCGCACCGGCGTCACGCGGATCAGCACCCCGCTCGTCCAGCTCGCGGCCATCACGGTCCGCCCGGCCCGCCCGGACAGCCACCGGCGCGACTACGTGAACGTCGTCGCCGTCGGCGTGATCCTCGTCGTCGCCTGGCTGATGCTGATCGCGATCGTCGTCGGCGTCTACCACGTGTTCTCCCACCCAATCGTGCCGAGCGTGCTCCGCTCGATCGAGCTGCTGCCGCTCGCGATGGGCGCCTCGGCCCTGCGCGTCGTCGCGGCCTACGCGCTGTGCCTGGCGATCTCGCTGCCGCTCGCGCTGTACTTCGCCCGTCGCGGCCAGAGCTCGCGCGTCGGGATGCCGATCGTGGAGGTGATCGCTTCGTTCCCGGCGACGGCGCTGTTCCCGGTGATCATCTTCGAGCTGATCCCGTACATCTCGGCGGAGGGCGCGGCGGTCCTGATGCTGATGACCGGCATGATCTGGTACCTGTTCTTCAACGTCCTCTCCGGCATCCGCGGCCTGCCGCCCGACCTCGAGGAAGCCGCGCGGTCGTTCGGTATCCGGGGCCGGGCGTTCCTGACCCGGGTCCTGCTGCCGGGGATCTTCCCGGCCCTCATCACCGGTTCGATCACGGCGTTCGGGGGCGGATGGAACACGCTGATCGTCGCGGAGTACCTCACCGGCAGCGGCGCGCACACGCTCAGCCTGTTCGGGATCGGCCAGGCGATCGACCTCGGCTACACGCTCCCGAACAACGAGGGCTGGCCGCTGATGGTCGCCGCGATCCTCACGCTCGTCGCGACGGTGGTCGCCATCAACGAACTCATATGGAAGCCGCTCTACCGCCGGGCGGTCGACAAGTACCGGTACGATTGACCGGTCCCGGACCGGGTCGGGCGGAGCCTGCGATGTCGCTGATCCAGGTCGAGCATGTCGACAAGTCGTTCGCGGGCCGCCACGGCTCGATCAGCATCATGCAGGACATCTCCTTCGACGTCAAGGACTCCGACTTCCTCGCGATCGTCGGCCCGTCGGGGTGCGGTAAGTCGACGCTGCTGCGGCTGATCCAGGGGCTCGACCGGCCCAGCGCCGGCCGGATCCTGTTCCGCGACGCGCCGGTGACCTCGGTCTGCTCGAAGATGGCGATGGTGTTCCAGAGCTTCGCCCTGTTCCCCTGGCTGACGGTCGCGCAGAACGTCGGCTTCGGTCTCGAGGCCCTTGGCTGGGCGCCCGATCGGATCCACAACCAGGTGGAGCGATACATCTCGGTCACCGGCCTCGACGGCTTCCAGGAGGCCTACCCACGCGAGCTGTCCGGCGGGATGCGCCAGCGCGTCGGCCTCGCGCGCGCGCTCGCCGTGGAGCCGGCGGTGCTGCTCATGGACGAGCCGTTCAGCGCGCTCGATCCGCTGACCGCGGAGGGCCTCCGCGAAGAGGTGCTGCAGCTCTGGCGCGACCCCGAGCTGCCGCCCGAGGCCGTCCTGCTCGTCAGCCACAACATCGAGGAAGCGATCCAGCTCGCCGACCGCATCCTCGTGCTCTCGCGCCGTCCCGCGCACCTGCTCGCCCAGGTGCCGGTCGATCTGCCCCGACCGCGCGACCGAAAGAGCAGCGCGTTCTACGAGCTCACGGACCGCGTCTACTCCCTGATCACCGAGGGCGGCGCCGCGTCACCGGCCGCCAGTGCATCGCAGAGCGACGCCGCCGCGCGACAAGCCTTATAGGAGGTCTCCCGGTAGGTGGAATCCTCCGGATTCGGACGTGCCGACCACCTATCCCAAGTGTAGCCCGACCGAGATGCAGGGCCTCTTGGTGCTGCTCAGCGGCCACAAGGGCTCCGAGGACGTCGCGCTGCTCGCGGACGACCTCGACCTGGAGATCGACGAGATCCTGCCGGCCCTCGACTTCGCGAGCGTGCTGGGCCTCGTCCGCGTCAAGGACGGGCGGGCGACCTTCACCGAGCTCGGCCAGCGCTACCTGGGCGACTCGATCCGCGAGCGCAAGTCCCTCCTGCGCGAGCAGCTGAAGAGGACGACGCTCTTCCGCACGCTGCTGCGCGCGCTCGAGAGCGCGCCGGACCACCGGCTCACCGACGAGCAGTTGACGCAGCTCGTCTCGGTCACCTCCGCCACCGCGGACGAGGCGGTCCAGAACATCGTGAACTGGGGTCGCTACACCGGCCTCGTGCGCTACGATCCCGAGGAGCACGTGCTGATCGCGGTCCGCGCCCCGCCGTCCGCGCCCAAGCCGCCGGCGGGCAGCCGCCCGCCCCCCTCCGCCGCCACGCCGCCCCCGGGCGGGCCGGCCGGCGGCCGCAAGCCGCCGACGCGCGGCCCGGGCCAGGAGCCCGAGAGCCCGCCCCTCGCCACGGTCGTGGCCTAGCCCGCACGATCTTCGCGCGCTCCGGCGCGCCGGACGCTTCGCGCCGGCCGATCGTTTTCCAAAGCGCTTAAGGCGGGGCTCGACTCCCCGCCCGCGCGGGCACGTAGATCAGCGGAAGATCGCTGCTTTCGCAAAGCAGAGGTCGGGGGTTCAAATCCCCCCGTGTCCATCCTGGGTGGTCCCGCGACGACCGGATCGAGGGCGGCGGATCCACCTCCACCGAGGTCAGCGCGGCGGATTGCGCGCCCCGGCCGCTCGCCCGTGGCTCGCGGTCCGGGCGGCGCGCGGCTCACGGGTCCGGGCGCGGCCGGTCATCCTTCCAAGAATATCCACAGAGCGCGAGGACGTCCCCATGCCCGCGCGCGATCTGGCTCCGAGCGAGCGAGGGGGTGGGATGGAACACCAACTCACGCCAAGCGGGCGGGCGACCGAGTTCGCTTTCCGGCAGGTCCAGTCGAAAAACGAAATCGATGTCCCAGTGCAGACCCGACTCCGGATCGATCATGGAAGGATAGGTCTCGGAGAGGACATCCGGACCGCGCAGCCGATGTGGCGGGAGCCCTAGTTGCTCGAGCGCGACTCGCTCCGCGCCATCCTTCGGTGACTCCCACTCGAGCAGGTGGGACGCGGGCAAGATCCACCGGTCGTCCATCGCCGCGATGTGTTCCGGCTCCAGGCTCGCCATGGACTCCCACGGAGCTCGAGGGTCCGGACGACCGAGAAGCACTCGCTCGGGCTCGCCCGGCGGAGTGGCGATGAGGAATACGGACAGGCAGATGCCTCCCTCGGGAACGGCCCAGAAGTGCCGTCCCCGAATGTTCCTCTCGGAAGGTCGATAGCGCGCAAATCGAGCTCTTGCGCCGGGCGCGGCGTTCACCATGACCCGCCCGAAGACCTGGGTCCGTTAACCATTAGCTCGGCGCGGAGTAGGACGCACCACCGGACGCGGTGACCGGCCGATCCGGGATCGTTCCTAACGCCCTCTTCGACCGGAGGCCGCCGGCTCACCGTGCTGGGATCGCTGACATGCGACCCCCGAGGTGGATCATCATCAGCGGTTGCCCACCACCGCTACCGGGCCCAGCATGACCGCAGCGTGGCTCATCCCGCGCGCTTCCGGTAACCCACCCCGAACTCTGATGGCAGGTTGGGTCGTACCGGCTCTTGAGAATCCCTGTCGGGGTGCGGTATGGAGCTTCCGAGAGATTCGGCCCGCAGCGGCACGGCGGTCCAGCTCGTCCTGGCGTCCGGGCTTCCCTCCTACCATCCCGTCCCTCCGGCGCCGGGCTGAAGAGTGGGCTTCCTGGCCCTTCCGTTCGGAGGGCCCGCCCTGTTCTTCCTCTACGTGGGCATCGCTGGTTTCCTGCACCGGTGCGTAGTGGTGGGCGCCCTGCTCACCGGGTTCAGCGGCCTACTGCTCGTGGGCACCGCGCTGCTTCTGCTCATTGGCTGGGTGCCTCGGCGGCCCGCCTATCCGACGCGGCTAACGGCGGATGCTCCCGGCCTGGGGATCGAATGCTCGTCCGGTCTCGTCCGTGTCGTGGATTGGCGAGGAGCCCGCGCGACGGTCTACCTCATCGACGCCGGAGGCTCCTTGCCTTCGGTGCTCGGTTTGGCCGGCATCCGGCCGGACGTACTGCTCTACGCGTTCCCCCTCCTCGGCCCCGTGCCCCTCAGCGGGGACGAGGCCGGTCACGTCACCGCTGCCGGACAGCGAGCGGGGCTGGACGCGGTCACCCGCCCCCTCGGCGATCTACGGGAGATCCCTGCCAGCGCTCGAGAGGGGCTGCCGGACACGGCCCGGGTGACGATCCTGAGGCGCCCACGGCTCCTCGAGCGCCTCTGGACCTCGGCGCGGAACCGAGGAAGTAGCGGGAGCGCGGCGCAATCGCGGATGGCTCCGCGACGCGCCGGCGCGAGCACCGGTCTACTCGGGAACGCTACCGTCCTCGGAACGGATCTCCGGCACGCATCGGATCGGGAAGTTCAGCGAGCTCGCGATGAAGCACTTCTCGTGCGCCGCCGCGTGGAGTCGCCGCGCGGTCTCGAGCGACCCCTCCCGCACGGTGACCTCGGGCCGCAGGGTCGCCTGCGTGAACCGGCCGCCGCCGTCCGGGTCGAGTTCGAGCGTCGCCTCGGCGTGGTCAACGTAGCCGCTCACCACGACGCCCGAGGTCGAGCAAAGGTGCAGGTACCAGAGCATGTGGCAGGAGGCGATGGCCGCCACCAACAGGTCGTCCGGATTCAGCCGGGAGGGATCGCTGCGGGGGCTGAGTCCCGACGTGAGCCGCAGGGTAGGTCGGCCCTCGACCTCGGCGGTGTGGTCGCGGGAATAGCCGGCGTATTCCCGGGTGCCGTGCCCGAGGTCACCGGTCCATCGGATCGTGACGCGATAGTCGTGGGTTCGCCGCGCCCGGGTGGACTCGGTCGCGCGGACCTCGGCGGGGCTCACGCTCGCTCCGTTCCAGCGCCGGGCGCCTCCGACGCCTCGGCCTCGCGTCGGAGCCGGGGAAGATTGGCCGACCAGTCGCGCGGAGGCGCGACGCCCGCCTCGCGGATCTCGGAGAGCAATCGGCGGACCATCCCGTCGGTCCATAGGCCGCGGACGTCCTCGCCGTCCCCGGCATCGCCCGGGGACGGCTCCCACACGTACACGGGATCCGGGATCTCGCCCTCCCCACGGATCGGAACCATGGAGCCGTGCGGGCGGATGCAGATGTGGACGCCGGGGTGACCGTCCCGGAAGATGCACCGGGCGTTCTCCGAGCGGAACTCGCACTGGCTCGCCGGACCCGCTGGCACGTCCCGCGCCTCCCGCGTCCCGAGGCGAGCGCCGATATATGCCTCCGGTCATGTCATAACGACCCGAACGCTCGCTCCGGTATGCCCAGCGAGCCCGCGCCCGCCCTACGCCCGCTGACCCCGGCCGAGGCCCGGGTCATCCTGCACGCCGGCACCGAACCTCCGTTCTCGGGCGAGTACGAGCACGACCACCGTCGCGGCACGTACGTCTGCCGACAGTGCGGCGCTCCGCTCTACCGGTCCGACGACAAGTTCGATTCGGGCTGCGGCTGGCCGAGCTTTGACCAGGAGATCCCCGGGGCGGTCGAGCGACGGCCCGACCGCGACGGCGAGCGGGTCGAGATCCGCTGCCATCGCTGCGGCGGCCACCTCGGCCACGTGTTCGAGGGCGAGCGGTTCACACCGAAGAACACGCGCCACTGTGTGAACTCGATCTCGCTCCTCTTCGTCCCCGCCGCGGTCGGTTCCCCGTAGCCCGCGGGTGGCCGCCGCTTCAGCAGAACGTTATGCGCGGGCAGCGACGTGGGGGCCACGCCCCATGGTGAAGGTCGTCGTCCAGTCGATCGAGAACGGTCCGAACCTCGTGCTCGTCGACGGCAAGGCACAGGTCGCGCTGTGCCGGTGCGGCCACTCCGAGCACAAGCCGTTGTGCGATGGGTCGCACCGCCGGGTCAGCTTCCGCGCGGCCGCCGCCCAGACCGTGATCCTCGAGTAGCGACGCGGACCGACTCCCCGCCCGGCCCGGGCGCGAGCACGCCGACGAGCAGCCCTCGGTCGCGCGTGAACCCGTGGGCGAGATATCGGCCGCGAAGACCGGCGCGCCGGAACGACCGCAGGTACTCCGGGACGGAGTACAGGGCGAGGTCGTGGTGCTCCACCCAGTAGCGGACGCCCTGCGGGGTCCCGATGAGATGGTGCATGTCCATGATCGCGCGGTCGCCCCTCCGCTCCGAGAGATTCATCCGGGCGATCGGTTGGTCCGTCGAGCCCAGGAGCTGCGCGTGCACGGTGCCCGCCCGATAGCGGTTGGGACGGACGAACGGCTCGACGATCGCGACACCGCCCGGGCGAAGGTGCCGCGCGAAGTTGCGCAGGGTCCTCTCGAGCTCCCGCGGGCTGCGCACGTAGCCGATGGCCGAGAACAGGCAGGTGATGACGTCGAAGCGCCGACCGAGATCGAACCGGTCCATCGGCGCCTGAGTGAACCGGAGGTCGGGTAGCTTGGCCCGCGCGACGCGGAGCATGCGCTCGTCGCGATCGACACCCTGGGTCCGGAAGTGGCGCGCGAGGTGGGCCAGGTGGCTTCCCGTACCGCAGCCGACGTCGAGGAGCGTCCGGGCGCCTGGCGGCCCGAAGCGTCGGACGAGGGCGCGCAGCCGCTGCGACTCGGACCGGTAGTCCTTCCAGGCGTAGATCGAGTCGTAGAGGCGCGCGGAGAACGTGTACGCCGCGGCCGGTGCCGAGGAGCCGCGTCGCGGACCGGCCATCGCGTCGGGCTAGCGGCCGCGCATTATCAACGAGACTCCGGCGCTCGGCTCACTCGCGCGGCCGACGGCGGCGGCGCCGCGGATCGTCCGGACCCCCGCGGTCCGGCCCCCCGCGGGCCGCCGGCCCCCGATCCCCTCCGAACCGGGGCCGTCCCCGAGAGAAGCCGCCCGGACGCCGTCCGTAGCGGGGCGGTCCTCGGGGCGGATATCGGCCTCGCCCCTCGGAACGTGGCCCATCGCGACGCGGCGGCAAGGTGAAGCGATTCCCGCAGGCGGCGCACTCGCCGACCAGGTTGCCCTCCTCGTCGGTGGAGAAACTGAGCGGCGAGCCGCACTGACGACAGGGCCGGCCCGGTGGCGGGCGGGCGGGGCCGGACCGAGGCTCGAATCGGGGCCGATATCGCTCGGGGCCGCGTTCCGCTCGCTCGCCGGCGGCCGCGTCGTCGCGAACGAAGCGGGCCACGCTCTCGCACTCCGAGCAGTGCAGCTCGAGCGAACCGTCCTCCTGCGGCTCGATCACGAGGGCCGAGCCGCACTCCGAGCACTCGAGGCCGGCGACTCGTGGCGCCTCCGCGGGCGCCGGGCTCCCCGTCGGCGGACCGGGCGTACCGGCGGCCACCGCCCCCTCGACGATCGTCGAGACTCGATGGCACGACGGGCAGGTACCGGTGAGCAGCCGGGCCTCGTGCGACTCGAACTCCACCTCAGCGCCGCAGCCGGGACACATCCCCATCCGGAGCCCTCGGCCCTCGGCATCCTCGGCTCCCTAAAAGGAGGCGCCCGAGCGGCCGATCCCCGATGGCCCCACAAGACGGTTTATGCGCCGCGCGCGTCGGCGAGCTCGAGGGAAGATGGCGGCGTCGTCCGGGGAGAGCGAGATAGCCACGCTCGGCGGCGGCTGCTTCTGGTGCACCGAGGCGGTGTTCGACAACCTCAGAGGGGTGCGGCAGGTCGAGCCCGGCTACGCGGGCGGGACGACGACACACCCCTCCTACGAGCAGGTCTGCACCGGGCGAACCGGTCATGCGGAGGTGGTCCAGCTGCGCTTCGATCCGAAGGCGATCAGCTTCCACGACCTCCTCATGATCTTCTTCACGGTGCACGATCCGACGACGCTGAACCGCCAAGGCAACGACTCCGGGACCCAGTACCGGTCGGTGATCTTCTATCATGATGAGGCGCAGCGAGCCGTAGCGGAGGCGGTGATCCGGGAGTTGGAATCCGAGAAGCTCTATCGGGGCAAGTTCGTCACGGAGTTGGCACCGTTCACCGCCTTCTATCCGGCCGAGGAGTACCACAAGGACTACTATCGGCGCAACCCGGAGCGCGGTTACTGCCAGCTCGTCATCGCTCCGAAGGTCGCTAAGTTCCGCGCGAAGTTCTCGGATCGGCTCAAGTCGGCCTAGGCGCGGCAATCAGGCGATCGCGAGCAGGGCGAAGTAGGCCGCGAATCCCAGCAGGATCGCGCCCGAGACGAGCGGGACGAGCCGCGCGAGCTTCGGACGCGAGCGCGTGCCCAGGTGGATCGCGTACGGGAAGGCGATCACCCAGACGAGGACTGCCGCGAACAGCGCGGCGTACAGCACGAGCCCGCCGAGGTAGGCGAAGGCGATCCCGGCCGACAGCCACCAGACGATCTGGAACGGGTTCGACAGACCGACGCCCAGGGCCTGCGAATAGGTCCGCAGATCGGGGACCTCGCTCGGGCCGACCGGACCTCGAACTCGGAGGATGCGATAGGCGAGGAAGGCCATGACCGCGGCGCCGACGGCGTAGACGTACCGGACGACGGGGGCGATGTCGACCGCGTCGCGCAGCGCGTAGACGAGCGCGCCGAGGATCAGATCGGCGCTCATCGCCCCGAGTCCCGTGACGATCCCTCGGCGCAGGGATCGCGCCGCCTGGGCTGCGATGAGCGCGTTCATCGGGCCGGGCGGGATCGTCAACGAGAAGCCGAGGGCCAGCCCGAAGAGGATCGCGTCGAGCAGCGGCACCGACTCCGGCCCCCTGCTCCGAGGGCAGGCACCCGGGCACTTACGCTCGAATGGCGGCGGACGACGCGCTCGGGTCGGCGGAAGGTTCAACTGGCGGCAGCTTTACCGCTGGCCGATGGCCGCCGCCTCCTGCCCGAGCTGCGGCAAGCCGGTCGCGGCGAACATGACGTTCTGCAGCGCCTGCGGAGCGCGCCTGAGCGCCCCCGGACCGGGTCCGGCGCCGGCGGCGGGCGCGAACGCGACACCGGCTCCGACGCCCGCCGTCGCCGCACCGGGCGTCGCGCACCCCGCCGGTCAGCTTCCGGGTCGCGCGTGCGGCAACTGTCGCACGCCGATGGGCCACATGGGTCAGGTGCAATTCCGAACGGTCGGCTGGGTCGGCACCACCAGCCTGATCGGCGATTACGGCCCCGGGGATGTGCTGCGCGTGTTCAGCCTGTACTATTGCCAGCGCTGCGGCAAGTTCGACCTGTACTACCCGGGGACGTAGGCCGTCCCGCCCGGGAGCCTATCTGCCGAGCCCGCCTAGGTACGGATCGGCATGGACGAGGATCCGGGCTCCCCCTTCATCGTGATCCGTGGGCGGGTCCTTTCCCGCTCGGCGTACCGTCCGTCCTCGACGATCGAGCTCGCCGACACCCCTGCCTGGTGGTCTTCCCTCGCGCTTCTGGGCGCGCTCCTGGCCGGCGCCGGCCTCGCGATCGTGGCGGGCGGTGGTGAGACGACCGCCATCGCCGGGGTGGCGCTGTTCCTCCTGACGGCGATCGTCGCGGGCGCCGAGCGCACCGAAGCGGCGACCGCCCTCGCGGTCGGGGCGATCGTCTGGACCGCCGCCGGGATCTCGGTCACCGTCGGGACGGACGGCGCGCTGGCCGCCTCGGGGATCGGCCTGGGGCTCGCGGGCGGGCTGGCGGCACTGCTCGGCACCCTCGGGGCCCGGCGCTCCGGCGCGCGCGAACGAGGAGGATCGTGAGCCCTCTTGGTAGCGGCCGCGACGCCGGCCGGGTGTTCCAGTTGAACCGCAAGTCGGAGGTGCCCGGAGAGCGGGGGCTCCCGAAGCGCCCCGTTCCCGAGGCCCGCTTCACGGCCGCGGGAGTCGAGGGTGACTTCAACGTCTACCGCCACGAGGTGTCTCACGACGATCCGGCGATGGCGATCCTCATCGTTCCGCTCGAGACCCTTCAGCAGCTCGGGCGGGAGGGTTGGCCGGTCCGGCCCGGGGATCTGGGAGAGAACGTGACCTCGGCGGAGATACCGTACGACGCCATCGGGCCCGGCGACGTGTTCCGGATCGGCGGGGCGGTCGTCGAGATCTCGAAGCCGTGCACGCCGTGCGACAACCTCTTCCAGCTCCCGTACGTCGGCGAGCGCCGGGGCCCCGAGTTCCTGCGCGTGATGCTCGATCGGCGGGGCTGGTATGCCCGCGTGCTCGAAGAGGGCGTCGTGCGCGTCCGGGACCCGATCGAACGGCGCCGTTGATCCGTCGGAGGAGCGGGGTTACATAGGCCGGATCGGTCGCGAACGCGATGGCACGCGCCGTCGCCCGACCGCGCTCGCAGCCTCTCGGCCAGGACCCCGAGCGCGTCGCGAGCGCGGTCCGCGAGCTGCTGCGGGGGATCGCCCCCCAGCTGAAGGTCGAGCGCCGCTGGGGGATGCCCTGGTACGTCGGCAACGACTTGGTCGTTCTGGTCGGCGCGTTCTCCCACCACGCGTCGGCCGAATTCTGGCGGGGCTCGACCCTGAAGGACCCGGCGGGGCTGCTCGAGGGGACCGGCAAGAACCTGCGCCACGTCAAGCTGCGGTCGATCGAAGCGGCGACCCGGCCGGAGTTCGTCGCGCTGCTGCGCGAGGCGATCGCGCTGGATGCGGTCTCGCCGCCCCGGGCCCGGTAGAGGGCGCACTGGGTCGGGTGCGGAAACGTCTTAGAGGAGAACGCCGGCTAGCGGGACAGCGAGAGGGTTTCATGCCGAAGGCTCCCACCTGGCAGGACGCCGACCTCCTGCTCCGATTCGACGACCTGGCCGCACGGGAAGAGACCCGCAAGGCGATCGACTGGTTCCGGGTCATGCACCTCGGCTCGGACGACCCGAACTACCACCCGATCCTGCGCGACGCACCGGAGTTCGTCTACGTGAGTCGCTTCCTCGAGCTGTTCGAGTCGATGGGCTCGCTCGTGAAGATGGGCCTGCTCAACGAGGAGCTGGTCCACGAGCGCTGGATGGTGCGCGCGGTCTGGGACTTCCTCAAGCCGACGATCGAGCGCGAGCGACGCACGATCAAGGCGCCGACGCTCGGCGAGAACTTCGAGTGGCTCGCCGAGCGCAACCGGAGCTGGGCCGAGAAGCGCGCGAACGCCCGGGACCGCCCGTCCAAGGACGCGACGCGCAAGTGACAGGCGCGCCGGACCCCGAGCGGTGGATCCGGCAGTCGGACGAACCGGCGCTGCGGTGGCGCTGGCTGGTCGAGGTGGAGGGCCGCCCCGAGGGGGATCGCGAGCGGGAAGCGGCGCGGGCGAAGATCCCGCGCTCCGGATGGGCGAAGGCGATCCTGGACGAGCAGCTCCCCGATGGGGCCTGGGTCGGATCGAAGGACCTCTACCGCCCCAAGTACATCGCCACGAACTGGCGGCTGCTCGTCCTCTGCGACCTCGGCCTGACGCGCCGCACTCCCGGCATCGCGAGGGCGGCGGAGCTGATCTTCGCCCGCTACGGGGGTCGCGACGGCGACCTCGGGGGGCGGGACAGCGAGGCCTGCTTCACCGGCAACGCGGTGCGCATGCTCGCCCGCTTCGGCTACGCGGACGACCCCCGGCTGGCCGAGGCGATCGACTGGCTCGTCACCTCGCAGAAGCGCGACGGGGGATGGTACTGCTGGCGGCGCGCCACGGGTTCCCTCGACTGCTGGGAGCCGCTGGCGGCGCTCGCCGCGCTCCCGCCGGCCGCTCGGACGCCCGCGGTCGAACGCGCCATCGCCTCGGGCGCGGAGTTCTATCTCTCCCGCCGGCTCCTCGACGACGGCGGCCCCGCCTACGCGCCCTGGCGGCGGACGCACTATCCGGTCCACTACTACTACGACTTCCTCGTCGGACTCGAGCTGCTCTCGCGACTGGGCTACGGTCGCGATCCGCGGCTGGGCCCGGCCCTCGACCTGCTCGAGTCCAAGCGGAACCCGGACGGCACGTGGAACCTCGACGCGCTCCACCCGGACTTCGGGACCGAAGAGGAGTCCCAGTACGGGATCGGCACGCCGTTCTACCCGTTCGCGCTCGAGCGTCCGGGCGGCCCGAGCCGCTGGATCACCCTGACGGCGCTCGCGGTCCTGCGTCGCGCCGGACGCGTCGGACGCGCGGCGGCCGTCCCTACGGCCGGACGCGCGGCGCCGCGGGGACCGGCGCGTTCGCCGGCCGAAGCGGCCGGTCGCCGGCGATCTGCTCGCGGTCGACCACGACCCACTGCCAGCCCTCCTCGAGCTCGACCGGGGCGACGACGAGCCCCCGACTGACGAGATCGATGTGGTAGCGCAGCAGCGACGCGAAGACGGTCTCCGGGTCGTCGCCGGTCCGGCGGCCGATCTCTTGGATCGGTCCGATCCAGGTGCCGTCGCGGACGAGCTCGCGCAGGGCCCCCAGGTAGCGCGTTAGGTCGCCGTCCGCCGACGGTGCTTCGCGCCGCCCTCCCGAGACGGACGCTTGCCAGCGATGCGGCAGACGGCTGTGCAGCGGAACCGGATGGCCGAACTCGCTCCACCAGGGGGGCGACGCGCGCCCCTCGGCGTCCTCCGCCGGGTGCCGCCCCTGGATCTCGTCGACCTCGCGCATGAGCCGGTCGAGACGCTCGACCGCGCTCGCGGGCTCGGAGCGCGCCTCGGGGCTCGGCGGGTCCGTAGCGACCGCATCCTCCTCGGGCCCGGGGGCGTCCTCGGGAGGATCGAGCGTCGGGATGACCGCATCCGGGTCCGTGATCCGCGCCTCCACCACCCGAACGAACTCCTCGAGGTCCGGCGCCGGCAGCGGGCGGACGCCCCGGCGCAGCCGGAACCGGTCGATCGCTCCCCGCATCTCGGCGCTCGGCACGGAGATCCGCCGGCGTTGCTCGCCGTCCTTCATCTCGATCCAAGGGCGCCCCTCGTCGTCCCGCAGGAGACGCATCCCGGCGTGGGCGACCAGTTCGTGGTACAGCTCGAGGGCGGCCGGCCCACCGAGCGGACCGACCGGCGGCTCCCATTCGCGCGCCGGCCGCGGTCCCGGGACGGTCTCGGGCTCAGTTCCGTTCGTCACACGCGGTCCAACCCTCCGGATCGAACGATTCTCGCAGGCCGGCTCCGCCGGGGAATGCCGGCGATTTCTCCGTATAGTTCTTTGTGGGGAGAGGAAGCCCGGCCTCGCGGCGTCCGTCGCGCCCGTCGACAAGCTTCTTGACGGCCGCAGCGCTGGCCGGCGGCGATGTGCGACTTCGATGAGGGAGAGCGGGCCGAGTACGAGGCCTGGCGGGCCGCGGCCCTGGCGCGGGCGCTCCGACCGCGCGAGTCACTCGGGCGGTCGACGCGACGGTCGCTCCGGGAGGAGATCCCGGTCCTCGAACCGATCGCGGCGACGGGCTGACCCGGTCCTCGCCCGATCCGCCGCAGCCGCGGCGGGGGGTGCGCCTGCGGACCCGGGACCGGGGATCGCGCGAGGTCGGGGCGCCCCGCCCGGACCGAAGGTTCGACAATCGAGGAACTCGCAGCGATTCTGCCTCGGCGATTGCCGACGAAATCGACCCCCGTGGACAAAGCTACTTGAACGGTGCCGGGCGACCGAGAGATGCCGAAGGGCGCGGAAGAGAAACATGTCGGAGGAATGCGCGGACTGCGGGACCCACTTCGCGTCGCGGAGCGAGCTGGCGCAGCATAGGCGCAAGTCGCACGCCGGCGGGGACCGAGGCGCCTCGCTGAGCATGAACCCTGCGTCCGGTACCCCCGGTCTCGTCTGCGGACGCTGCGGCCGGCGCTTCCACACTCGGGAGGCCCTCGCGGAGCACAGCGTGTCGCCGCATTACCAGTCCAATCAACGGCCTCGGAGGGCGCCGGACCCGGCGTGAGCGGGGCGGTCCGCGCCACGCGTCGCGCCGTTCACGAGGGCGGATGAGGGAGCAACCCCCCCGGGCCGATGCGCTCCGCGGCTCCATCGTCCCCGTCGTCTTGGATCGCATGGCCTCATTACGGGCCCTGCGCTCCTCCCGCCGGAGCGACCGATGACGAACCCCGCCCTGGACGACGCCGTGCGGGACGCCAAGCGCGCCGCGAAGCAGCTCGCGTCGGCCACCGCCGAGCTGTCGAAGCACCTCGGCCGGACGGCGAAGGAGGCGGCGAGGTCGCCGTCCGCCTCGGCGCGGAAGGCCGCCGGCCGGGTCGCGCGCGAGCTCGACCGGGCCGGTCGGGAGATCGAACGGATCCTGCGAAACCTTTGAGCCGCCGGGCCGTGCCCTGGCCTCGCCGGAGCGCCGGGGGCCTCGCTAAGGTCTCGGACGACTGAGGTCCGGGACCGTCCGATGACCCGACCACCTCTCTCGCCACACTTCCGGCTCCAACGGGTCGCCCCCGGCGTCCACGTCGCGATCGCGAGCCTCGACGGCGCCGGCCTGTGCAACGCAGGGATCGTCGACCTGGGAGGTGCGACCCTCGTCTTCGATTCGATGCTCACTCCGGCCGCGGGGGCCGACCTGGCTCGGGCCGCGCTCCGTCTGACGGGGCGACGCGCCGCCTGGGTCGTCAACAGCCACTGGCATGGGGACCACATCTGGGGCAACGGCGCCTTCCCGACGAGCCACGTCGTTTCCTCGCGCCTCGTCCGCCTCACCATCCGACGACGGAGCCGTCGCCAGTTCGATCTCGACCGCCACGAGTTCCGCCGCCGACGCGACGACGGCAACCGCTTCGGGGACGGGCTCAGCGAGGTCGACCGGCGCACCCTGCTCGGATGGTCGCGGGGACTCCTCGGCGCACCGCCCCGGATGCCGATCGTTGCCCCGGATGTGACCTTCAGCGAGGAGCTGAACCTCGAGGGTTCGCGCCGGCAGGCACGCCTCATCACCTACGGCGGCGGCCACTCGCCCAGCGACGTCTTCGCGTATCTCCCGGACGACGGCCTGCTCCTGGTCGGAGACCTATCGAACTCCGGCATGCATCCGTCGGTCTCGGACGGCGATCCACGCTCGTGGGCTCGGATCCTCCAACGGATCGACCGGCTCTCGTCGGACTCGGTGCTGCCGGGCCATGGGCCGTTCGGGCCGAGAAGCATGCTCGCGTCGACGCGACGGTACCTCGAGTATCTCGACCGGATCGCCCGGACCGCGGTCCGGCGACGCGCCGCCCTTCGTGAGCTCCTGGGGCGGCCACTTCCGAGAGAGTTCCGGGACTGGAACTTCCGGATGATGTACCCCGGCAACGTCCGGCGGGCTTTCCAGCTCGCCCGACGCTCGCCCTAGCCGAGCGCTCCGGGCCGAGACTGCACGACGGCGAAAGGCTCAAAAGTCGGTGCAAGTCGCGAACGCTCCGGCGGGTACGTCGTTGGCGCGGGAGTCAAAGCTCGGCGTGCACATCGAGCGGGCAGTCCCGGTCTCACTGCGACCGTTCCGACGGTACTTCCGCGGTTTTGAGCGCGTCCCGCTCGTCCGCGAGCTCTTCGGCCGCTCCACCGAGCGGGTGCTGCGCGAGCTCAAGGTCGAGTTTTTCTCCGCGCGCTTTGGCTACATGGGCACGAGCGACATCGACGGCCACCTGCTGATCAGCTCGCGCCATCTCGCCGGCGGCGAGTTCCGGACCCTGTACCTCGATGTGGTCCACGAGCTCTGCCACGTGCGACAGTTCCGCCAGGGCCGGCCTCTGTTCTACCCCCGGCTGAGCTACGTGGACGCGCCGTCCGAGATCGAGGCCTACCGCCTCACGGTGAAGGAAGGTCGCCGGATCGGCCTGTCCGATCGCGAGCTGTTCGACTACCTCGGGACCGAGTGGATGTCGCCGGCGGAGCATCGCCGCCTCGCCCGACACACCGGAGTTCGGCCCGTGCCCGCGCGCACCCGACCCCGCCGAAAGCGATCGTAGGGCGCGCGCCCGCCGTCGCCCTCGCACCGTTTATCTTCCGAACGACCGTGGCGACCCCGATGCGGGAGAATTACGGGGGTTTCGGCGCGGAGCGCCAGGGCGCGATTTATCGGGCGGGCGCCACGGGGCAGCCCCCGCGTCTGCCGATCTCTCCCGAACAGCTCGAGGCCGAGGCGACCAAGGGGCTGCCGGCCGAGACCGCCGACTACGTCGCGGGCGGAGCCGGCGCGGGTTCGACCGTCGGCGCCAACCGGGCGGAGTTCGACCGCTGGCACCTCCTGCCGCGCATGCTGCGCGACGTCCACGCGCGCGACCTCACGCGGGAGCTCTTCGGCGTCGTCCTGCCGGCCCCGGTGCTACTCGCCCCGATCGGTGGGCTCGCGACCGTGCGGACCGACGGCGAGCTCGCCGTGGCGCGGGCGGCCGCCTCGCTGGGCGTGCCGTTCGTCGCGAGCACGCTCACCAGCGCTTCGCTGGAGGAGATCGCGGCGGCGTCCGGGACCGGACGGCGCTGGTTCCAGCTCTACTGGGGGCCCGACCGTGACCTGAACCTCAGCCTGGTCCAGCGGGCCGAGGCCGCCGGCTACTCCGCGATCGTCGTGACGGTCGACACGCGCCTGCTCGCCTGGCGGGAGCGGGACCTGACGCGCGGCTACCTGCCGTTCCTCACCGGCGCAGGGCTCGGGAACTATCTGTCCGACCCGATCTTCCGCGCGCGGCTCGAGCGGCCGCCCGGGGAGGACCCGGTGGCGGCCGCCCGGCTCGCGATCGCCCAGATCGGCGATCCCACCTTCGTCTGGTCGGACGTTCAGTTCTTGGCGGACCGGGTCCGGGTGCCGATCGTCGTGAAGGGCATCCTGCACCCGGAGGACGCGAGCGCCGCGATGGAGGCGGGGGCCAACGGCCTCATCGTCTCCAACCACGGCGGGCGGCAGGTCGACGGGAGCGTGCCCGCGCTCCGGGCGCTGCCCGCCGTCGTCGCCGAGGTGGGCGGCCGGGTGCCGGTGCTGTTCGACAGCGGGATCCGACGGGGGTCCGACGCGCTGAAGGCGCTCGCGCTCGGCGCACAGGCCGTCCTGCTGGGAAGGCTCTATGCGTGGGGGCTCGCCCTGGACGGCGAGTCGGGGGTTCGCGAGGCCGTTGAGAACTTCCTCGCGGATCTCGACCTGACCCTTGCGGAGATCGGCTGCGCTCGCCTCTCGGACCTCGGCCGGCAGTCGATCGCGCCGGCGTGATCGCCGGGCGGGACTCGACCGGGCGGTCGCGATGCCGGGCGATCTAGCGCTCAACCTCCGGGATCTCGCGCCGGACGAGCGGGCCGCCGCCGTGCCGATCCTGATCGATTCGTTCGTCGGCATCTACCGCTGGCACGCGAAACGCACGCTGCGCGAGATCGAGCGGGTCCGGGGGGCGGACGCCGGAGGCCAGCTGCTCGGGATCTCGATGCTCGAGCGCCTCGTGCCCGAGGTCGGATACGTCTACTACATCGCCGTGGCCTCGGCCGCGCGACGACAGGGCGTCGGGGCCCGCCTGCTCGACGACGCCCTGAGCCTGTTCCGCGGCGCCGGCGTCCGGATCGTCTACGCGGCCGCGGAGGAGGACAACCGGGCGTCGCTCTCGCTCTTCCGGAGCCGCGGCTTCCGACCGGTGGACCGCGACGAGCCGGGCTGGCGCGAGGGTGGGCTCGGGGCCTGGGGGCTCCGCAGCCGGATGCGCGTGGTCCACGGCGAGGTGCTCCTCGGGCGCCGGTTCGCTCCGGAGCCCGTGGCTCCGCCGCCGACGGGGCCCGGCGCCCCCGGTCGCTGAGATTATCCGAGGGGGCGCGGTGACCGCCTCCCGTGGCGCCGCCCGACGTCCCCGGCCCGTCGGACGTGGTCACGCTGGGAGAGATGCCGTTCTCGCTCGACGCCGGCGAGCTGCGGCGACGCGGGCTGGCCATCCTGCGGCGGGCGGACGAGGAGATCGAGGGCCTCGCCCACGATGAGTCGACGCCGACCGTCCGCTCGCTGCTCGTCCCGCTGAACGCCCTCCTCGTCCGAGTCATCGACGTCTCGCACCATGGCCAGCTGCTCTTCCAGGTCCATCCGGACGGGGAGACCCGAACCGCCGCACGCGAGATCCTCGAGGCGGCGGACCGATTCTTCCACGCCTTCCAGCTCAGCGCTCCGCTCTACGCCCGGCTCCGGGCGATCGACCTCAGCCGCGCCGACGATCTCGTCCGGTTCGCCGTCGAGAAGACCCTGCGACGCATGCGGCGGGCCGGCGTCGAGAAGGATGCCACCACGCGCCAGCGCCTCCAGGAGCTGAACGAGGAGATCGACCGCGTCGAGAACCAGTTCGGGGAGAACATCGCGCGCCTCGTGCGGTCGATCGAGATCACCTCCGCCGAGGACCTCGCCGGGGTTCCGGCGGACTACCTCGCCTCGCATCCGCCGGACGAGCGTGGTCGCATCCGCATCACCACGCGCTACCCCGACTTCTTCCCGGTGATGGCCTACGCGGACCGTGAGGACGTGCGCCGCCGCCTCCTCTTCGAGTTCATGAACCGGGCGTATCCCGAGAACGAGCCCGTCCTCGATCGACTCCTTCAGCTGCGCTACGATTTCTCCCGCGGCCTCGGCTACTCGAGCTACGCGGCGTTCGCGATCGAGGACAAGATGATGGGCACGCCCGAGGCGGCGCGGGCGTTCCTCGAACGGAGCGCCGGCCTGCTCAGCGGGCCGGCCCGCGAGGTTCTCGCCCGGTACCTCCAGCGCCGTCGGCGCGACGATCCCGCCGCGAGCCGTCTCGAGCCCTGGGACGGCGCGTTCTTCGGTCCGGGCTACTACGACGAGAAGGTCCGCGCCGAGGAGTTCGGGGTGGACCTGCGGGTCGTGCGGAAGTACCTGGCCTATGGCCCGGTCCGCGACGGCCTCTTCGCCCTCTGCCAGGAGCTCTTCGGCCTCGAGTTTCGCCGTGCGCGCGAGGCCGAGGTCTGGCACCCGTCGGTCGAGGCCTACGACGTGCGACAGCGCGGCGTCCCGCTCGGGCGCGCCTACCTCGACATGGTGCCACGCCCGGGCAAGTTCTCGCACGCCGCCTGCTTCGGGGTCCGCGAAGGTGTCGCGGGCATCCAGCTCCCCCAGGCCGCGCTCATCTGCAACTTCGTCGACGCGGCCGAGTCGATCGAACGGGCCCGGATGGAGTACCAGCAGGTCGTGACCTTCTTTCACGAGTTCGGCCACCTCGTGCACGACCTGCTCTCCGGTCGAAATCGCTGGGTCTACCACCGGGCGTCCGAGCTGGAGTGGGACTTCATCGAGGCCCCGTCGCAGCTGTTCGAGGAGTGGGCCCGGGACCCCGACACGCTCGCCCGATTCGCGCGCGACCCCGACACGGGCGCCACGATCCCGACGGAGCTGGTCGAGCGACTGGTCGGCTCCCTCGCGCTCGGTCGGTCGATCTTCTGGATCCGCCAGGTCGCGCTCGCGGCGGTGTCGCTGGAGTTGTACGACCATCCCCCCGACGGCCGCAGCGTCCCGGCGGCCGCGCGCGCGGCGTTCGGGCGCTACGCGCTCCTGGAACTCCCGGCGGACTACCACTTCGAGACGGCGTTCGGCCACCTCACCGGTTACTCCGCCTTCTACTACACCTACGCCTGGTCGCTCGCGATCGCCCGGGACCTGTTGAGCCCATTCCTCGAGCGGAAAGCGCTCACCGACCCCGCGCTCGCCGAGCGATACGCACGCGAGATCCTCGCCCCCGGCAGCGAGCGACCGGCCGCCGAGCTCGTGCGGTCGTACCTGGGCCGCGACTTCACGTTCGAGGCGTTCGAGCGGTGGCTGGGGGCGGTCCCGAGGGCGCCGGGCGCACCGGCCCACGCCGAGACTAGGCCTGGATCGTGATCTTGCCGGAGCGGCCCGTCGAGATCTGCAGCTTCCCGCGGAAGTCCTTCACCCAGCCGTCCGTGATCCGGATCGACTGACCGACGCTGTAGCGCGCGATGTCCTCGCCCCACAGGGTGAGGGTGATCGTCCCGGTCTCGTCCTGCAGCGTCGCGTCGGCGACCTGCGCGGGACCGCGGGCGGTCGTGACGTTGCGGACCGCGCTGATGGCGGTGATCTTCGCGTCGATCGTCGCGTTCTGGTTCGGTTTCAGGCTGGCGATGCCGGCCATGGCGGCGGGGCAAGAGCGTTCGGCATTAAACGCTCTAGGTCGCGGCCGGAACTAGCTTCCGGGCCCGGCGGGGTCCGGCAGCTCCTCCTCCTGCTCGAGGTCGAGGAGGTGGCCGAGCTTGCGCTGCTTGGTGGCCATGTACGCCCGGTCGTACGGGTTCGGCGGGACGATGACCGGGATCCGGCCGACGATCCTCACCCCGTGCGACTCTAGGTCAGCGACCTTGTTCGGGTTGTTCGTCATGACCCGGATCGACCGCACCTTCAGCGTCGCCAGCATGTGCGCGGCGATCTCGTAGTCCCGCTCGTCCGCCCGAAACCCGAGGATCTCGTTGGCCTGCACCGTATCGTAGCCGGCGTCCTGGAGCTGGTAGGCGCGGATCTTGTTCACGAAGCCGATGCCGCGGCCCTCCTGCCGGAGGTACAGGACGATCCCCCGCTCCATCTGGCCGATCCGGGTGAGGGACTCGAGCAGCTGATCGCGGCAGTCGCAGCGCAGGGACCCGACGGCGTCGCCCGTCAGGCACTCGGAGTGGATGCGGACCGGCACCCCCTCGGCTCCGATCACGTTGCCGTGGATGAACGCCGCGTGCTCCTTCTTGTCGTAGGAGTTCCAGAACGCGGCCACCTGATAGTCGCCGAATCGCGTCGGCAGGTCCGCGATCGCGAGTACCTTGACGCAGATCTCCGGCGCGTCCGGACAGACGTGGGTCTCGTTCTCCTTGAGGAGCGTGTCCACCTCGGTGCGAGGGATCCCCATCGCCCGGTGGGAGCCGGAACCCCGATTAAAGGCGACGGTTGCCTCTCGGTGAGCGAACGGGGCGCTGGGCGCGGCGAACCGTTTTGGCGCCCCGGGGCCTGGGCGCCCCGAGGCGGGTGACGATGGCCGAGACGTGGGACCGGGTCCCGTGCTCCGGGTGCGGCGCATCGATCTCCGTGCCGCCGGACTGGCGCCTCGTGGAGTGCCCGAGTTGCGGCGCCATCGTGACGCGGATGGCGTCGGACCCGCGCTACGACTGACGGCGCTCGGCCATCGGGGCCGGTCCGATCGCGGAGAGTCGGAGCTCGAGCAGGGCGACATCGATCCGTCGCCCGAACTTCAGGCCCACTTCGTGCATGACCCCCACGACGCGAAAGCCCCGCGACGCGTGGAGTCGATGGCTCGCGGGATTGCTGTCGGCGATCCGGGCGAGCAGCATGTGGAACGGCACCGAGCGGGCGTGGACGATCAACCCGTCCAGGAGAGCCGTCCCCACCCCCGCGCCGCGGTGGCCTTGGCCGACGTACTCGGAGACCTCGGCGGTCTCGGCGTAGGCGCGGCGATCCGACCACGGGCTCAGGGAGGCCCAGCCGACGACGCGGGCCGCGGCCACGGCGACCAGGACGACGTAGGGAGCGTGGTGCTCGGCGAGCCACTCGCGCTGGGCCGCCAGGGACCGGGCCTCGGTGTCGAAGGTCGCCGTCGTGGTGACGACCGCGTCGTTGTAAATCGCCGCGATCGCCTCGGCATCGGCGTCGACCGCCGGCCGTAGCGTCGCGACCGGACCCGAGCTCGGGTGCGGCGTCGGAACGGAAGGCATCGGCGTGCCTCCCGGCCCCGGAGCGCGGGGGGCCGTAAGGATGGCGGGCGGCGGGCGGTCTCCCAAAGACCTTAGGGATGCGACGCCCTCGGGAGGGGGCGCACGCGGCCCCCGGGGGTCGGGACCGCGGTCGATCGGGGGACGCGATGCCGTACGTCGAGTACGACGAGGTCGAGGCGATCTGCTCGGACTGCGGCCGGATCTTCCGGTCCGAGGAAGCGCTCTCCGCCCACCGGGAGGAAGCGCACGCGGGGCTCGAGGCCTCGCCACGGCCGGCTCGACCGGTGGCCGCGGCCGTCGGGGTTCGCTGCCCGGTCTGCGGGCGAGGGTTCGACTCGGCGACGACTCTGCGGGCGCACCGGGCGCGGGCCCACGCTCGCTGAAGGACGCGCCCGGCCGCCGCGGAGCGCAACGCTATCCCAATCCTCGCTTGTCGCGTCCCGGGCGCGCGTCGGGGGTCGGGAAGATGGTCGAGATCGATTGGCCGAGCGTCACGCTGTTGACCGCCTTCAGCACCTGGGCGCTCGCGACGGGCACGCTGCTCTTCCTCTACCTGCAGACGCGGCAGGCGGCCGTGCTCAACTCGGCGAACGCCGTGCTGAACCTGCGCGACAAGTTCGACTCGACCCGCATGCGCGCGGTCCGACGCCACATCTCCGAGCGGCTGCTGAAGCAGGCCCACGGCGACATCGCGAGCATCGAGGTCGTGACCTTCTTCGAGCTGATCGGCACGCTCACCCACCGCAAGATTCTCGACGAGGATCTGGTCTGGGAAGCGTTCGGCTCGTGGATCACCTCGTACTGGTGGAGCCTGCGCCATCCGGTCGACTGGGTCGCCCAGCTGCGCGGCGACCTCGGCGATCCGCTCGTCTTCCACGAGTTCGAGTGGCTCAACCACCGCGTGCTCGAGCTCGACCGCCGGGCGCTTTCGAAGGTGCACGCGCTCCCCGGTGACGCGGAGGAAGAGGCGCGTCGGATCCTCTCGCGCGAGTCGCTGCTCGAGTCGCTGTAGGCGCGGGCTAGCTTAACTCGCGGGGGCCGCTGGCCGACACCCGTGGCACCCTCCGATCCCAGCGCGCCGTGGCCGGCGTCGGCGCCCGACCTCGTCGGTCCGGTCTCGATTCTGAACTGGCCGGCCGCGGCGGCCGGGCGGGGGCGCCTTCGGCGGGCCCGAGCGCTCTCGCACGTCGCGCTCGAGATCGACCTGCGGCACGAGCGGCTCGAAGAGCCGTCGATCCCGGTCCTCCGCCAGCTGGAGGCGCTGCTGCGCGAGCGCGAGGTCGTCGAGCACGGCGACCTGTTGCGCATCACCGCCGGGGCGCTGCACGCGTTCTCCTCGATCGGCTTCCACCACGTCGACCACTGGGAGATGACGCCGGGCGGCTGGCTACCACTGCCCGAGGCGACGCACGCGAGCCTCGTCGAGCCGGTCGGCCACCTTCTTCGAGCGCTGGCGAGCGACGCCTGGCGACCGCACGCGAGCGCGCGCGAGTTCGCGGTTCGACTGTCCGGCCCCCCGCGGATGCGCGCCGACCTGATCGTGCGCCGGGTCCACCGCGAGCGCGGCCACTCGATGTCGATCGACCTCCGCGGGAGGATCGCGCCGGGCGAGGTGCTCGGGATCGTGCGGGCGATCCGGGAGCGCGTGCCCGTCCTCCGCTCGAGCGTCGTACGATACGCCTACGCCGGGCCCATCGTGCGCCGGCGGTGAGCGCCCGCCCGACCGGTGGGCCGCGATGCCTAGATAACCGAGGACCGATTGCCCTACGGTCGGAGCCCGCGCGCGATGACGATGTCCCCGTCCATCCAGGTCCGCGTCATGGACGAGAAGGGCGTCGGGCGCATCCGCATCGCGGCCGCCTTTGGTTTCGCGGGGGCGTTCATCGCCGTCGTCGTCCCGATCCTCTTCCTCCTGCTGGTGACCGACTTCCCGGGAGGGTTCTTCACGCTGAACCCGCTCCTGGTCGATCTGACCAGCATCCTCGTGATCCTGGGCGCCGTCTTCCTGTTGCTCTCGCTGTTCTTCTACCGGCGCAGCTTCGCCGCGCTTCGAAAGGTCGATGGCAAGTTCGTGGCCGCGTCGGTGCTGTGCATCATCGGGTCGATCGGCTTCCTGCTGATCCTGGTGACGGCGGCGCTCGTGGTCGGCGAATCCTCGAGCCTGCTCAACTGCGCGCACGGCCAGCCCACCAAGGCGCTGTCCTGTCTGGGGTCGGTCGCGCCGTTCGGTGCGGCGACCGCCGCGGTAGGGTTCCTGCTCGGCTGGCTCGGTGGCCTCGGGATCGTGCTCGGTCTGTTCCTGGCGGGCTCCCGCTTCCGGGCGGGCGCGATCACGGTCGCCGCGGTGGCCTACGCGCTCCTGTTGATCGTCCTCGCGCTTCCGTTCGTGGGGCTGCTCGTCACGGTGCCCGGGATCGCGCTGTTGATCATCGCGGCGCCGATCCTCGGGCTCGTCGCGCCGGCGGCGGCCCTCGTGGGCAGCCGGCGCATCCACCACGTCCTGAGTCCGCGCTGAGCGTCCGCTACTTGCGGACCACGACCTGCACGTCGGTCCGGGCCCAGGCGGCCGGGTGGCGCCAGGGGTCGGCGCGGTAGACCTCTCGGTACGTCCCGACGGCGCGGATCGTCTTGTCCTTGCGTCGCCAGCGCAGCCAGTCGGTGATCCCGTGGTAGACGACCGCCGGCGAGACCCGCCGCGGGTCGAAGACGACGCTCGCCACGGTGGCCGCCGGGTAGTGCCGGACGCGGACCGACCCCTCGGAGCGAGCGGTGCCGCGGATCTCGAGCGCGACCTCCCAGGTGCGATGCGCCGGCTCGCGAAAGATCCACTGGCCCGTGCGCAGCCGGTGCGAATGCGCCCAGGCGACCAGGCGGCCGAACTGCGCGCGGATCCGCCGCTCGCTCCAAGGACCTTTCCACTTTAGCGCCGCGACGCGCATGGCGCGGGTTCGCTTCAGCCGGAACTCGACGACCACGAGCCCTCCCCGTGGACCCGAGGCACCGCGGGTTCTTATCCGCCGCGCCGGGACCCGACCGGGATCTCCGGCGCCGGCGGGAAGGGGTTCACTCCGGGGCGGGCACCGCCTCGGGGGCCTCCTGCAGCGGCACGCTCGTCGCGTAGGCGGTGCCGCGACGGCGGTAGCCGATCGTGACGTCCGCCCCGACCGGGAAGTTCGATAGCGCGCCCACCAGATCGCGAACGCTCCGGACCTCGGAGGGTCCGACGCGGGTCACGACGTCCCCGGCCTTGAGGCCCGCCCGATGGGCCGGCGAGCGCGGGACGACCTCGCCGATGAGGAGCCCCGAGTTCGGCTCCAGACCGTAGCGCGTGGCGACGTCGGCCCGCAGCTCCGCGACCGTCACGCCCATCCACGGCCGCACGACGCGACCCTTGGAACGCAGCTCGTCCGCGATGCGGCTGACGGCGTGGATCGGGATCGCGAAGCCGACCCCCTGCGCGAACGGGATCATCGCGGTGTTCACGCCGACGACCGAGCCCGAGAGGTCGACGAGCGGACCGCCGCTGTTGCCCGGGTTGATCGCGGCATCGGTCTGGATGAGGCCTTCGAAGACGAAGTCCGAGCCTGGGAGCGGCCGGCCCAGCGCGCTCACGACCCCCGAGGAGACCGTGGGACCGCCCGGGAGGCCGAGAGCGTTGCCGATCGCAAGCACGATCTGGCCGACCCGCAGCTCCTCGGACCGGCCGAGGGCCGCCGACCGGAGCCCCTGGGCATCGACCTTGACCAGCGCGAGATCCGTGACGGCGTCGCCGCCGACGACCTCGCCGGAGAGCTCCTGACCGTCCGAGAGGCGCACCTGGAGGCGGGCGGCCCCGTCGACGACGTGCTGGTTCGTCACGAGGTACCCGCTCGGGTCGATCACCACCGCCGTCGCCTGGGCTTGGGCCCCGAACGGGGCTCCCCAACGGCTGCGGCGCGCGAGTCGGAGGCTCTCGACCGAGGCGACGGCCGGGCCGATCGCGTCGACCGCCGAGATGATCCGGCCCTCGAGCTCCGTCGCGGCGAGCGGCATGGACCTCCTAGCCGACCGAGGGCCGTGGGCCCTCGGTCGCCCGCCCCGGATGCGGGCCGGCGGGCGGGGAGATCGGCAGCGGATCGAGCGGGAGCGGCAGCGGTACGTCCATGTCGCTCACTCCTCGAGGAGCGCGTCGAGCTTGTGGAAGAGCTGCTCGAGCTCCTTTTCCTTCTGCCGGCCACCCTGCCAGCGCGCGTCAACGATCTCGACAAGCAGGTCGGCGACCTTCTCCATCCACGGACCCTCTCGGGCCTCGAACCGCTTCTTCACCTTCTCGCGCAACAGCTCGTTGTAGGCCCGGTAGGCCGACCAGACCCACGGACCGTAGCGGCCCCGTTCCTCGTCATCGCCCCAGTTCCGTCCCTCTCCGTGCGTCATCCGTTCCTTCCGCGAACCCAACGGTTCGGATCCACCTACGGACGGGAGGAGGATATTGACCGGGTCGCGACGCGACCGGTCACAGCCGCCGCGCTCACGACCGATCCGCGCGTGCGGAGCGAGGTGGCGACGGGGCAAGCGACGAGCTAAATCGACCTCCGCCGATGTTGAGGTCGATGACCCGCGAGGAGGATCTGATCGGGGCACCCCCGGGCGGCCGGCTGGACGATCGCGTGATCGTCACGCTCCAGGAGCTGGGAGGTCGCATCGCCTTCAGCGGGCTGCGCCGCGCGCTCGGCGCCCATCCCGAGGCGCTCGCGCGGGCCCTGCGTCGCCTCGAGCGGGAGGGCCTAGTCGAACGTTCGGCCTCCGGCTATCGCGCGCTCCTCGGGACCCCACGCCTCGATCGCGCGCTGACCGACGACCTGCGGCCGATCGCGCGCGTGCAGCTACCGCTCGGCGTGACCAGCGACCAGGTGCTTGGCCGCCTGGCCGGTCGATGGTTCGGCAGCCTGCGGTGGGTCGGCGTGATCGACGGGCCGTCCGGCCGTCTCCTGGGCTGGGCCCGCCGGGACGGCTCGGGCTATGTCCTCCTCGGCATCGCCGAGCGAAGCCTGCGCGTCTATGTTCCCGGCGGCGAGGAGGCGGGCGAGCTTGGCGAAGCCGAGGACGCGGCCTACGAGGTCCTTGCGCAGGCGATCGAGGCGCTGAGGCCGCTCGCGCCGACCGGCTCCGTGGCGCGCTTCGCCGCGGGTGTGCCGCCGCCGGAGGCATGGCGCTCCCCCTTCGCGATCGATCCCGGACGCGCAGGCTAAAGCGCGCGGCTCGCTCCGCCCGCGAATGGCTGCCTTACCGAGCGCGCCGACCTCCCCTACCTCGAACGGCACGGCCCTCGAGGTCGACGGCATATCGAAGTCGTTCGGAGCGACCCGGGCGCTCTCGGCGGTGAGCTTCGCCGTCCGGCCGGGCGAGATCGTCGGTCTGCTGGGGCCCAACGGCGCGGGAAAGTCGACCGCGATGAAGGCCGTCCTGGGCCTGCTGCGCCCGGACACGGGCCGAATCCGGGTCCTCGGGCGTTCGATCGGGGACGACCCGGTCGGGCTGAAAAGCCAGATCGGCTACGTGCCCGAGTCGCCTTCGCTCTACGAGTTCCTCACGGGCGCCGAGTACCTCGACTTCGTGGCGGACATGTACGGCCTGCCGCCCGAGCGGCGCGCGGAGCGGATCCGCCCGTACCTCGACGGCCTCGAGCTCGCGGGCCACGAGGACGCGCTCATCAGCAGCTACTCGCAGGGGATGCGGCAGAAGGTCGCGCTGATCGCGGGGCTCCTGCACCGCCCCCGCCTCCTCATCCTCGACGAACCGCTCAACGGCCTCGACCCGCGGGCCGCGCGCGTGGTCAAGGACCTGGTGCGCGAGCGGGCCACGCACGACCGTGTCGGGGTGCTGTTCTCGACCCACGTCCTGGAGATCGCGCAGGCGATCTGCGACCGCCTGGTCATCCTCGACCACGGCACTGTCCTCGCCTCGGGGACCGTGGACGCGCTGCGCGCGCAGGCGGGCCTCGCCGGCTCGGGCCTCGAGGACGTCTTCCTCGCGCTGACCGGTACCGGCGATCTGTCGGACGTCGTGGCGGCCCTGGGGAGGTGAGCCGGCGGTGGACCTCCACAAGGTCCGACGGCTCGCCGGGGTGCTCGTCGCGTCCCAGTTGCGCAGCGGGCGCTCGACCTCGAATCCCCGCAGCCTCTTCGGCCAGCCCCGGATCCTGTGGGTCGCCGACCTCGTGCTGTTCCTCGCGCCGGTCGCGCTGCTCGGCCAGTCGTTCCTCGCGCGAGCCCCGCCCGTCGCGACCGCCGCGGCGATCCTGAACGGGCTCGCTCCGTTCCTCCCCCTGAGCGCGGTCGGCGTCGTCCTGGTGGCGGGCACGCTCTTCGAGCTGTCCGCGACCGCCCGCTTCTCGGGCAGCGACGCGGCCAACTGGCTTCCGATCACCCCCGGCGAATACGTCGCGGGCTCGACGAGCGCGATCGCCTTCTCCTACTCGCCGGCGGTCGCCCTTCTGCTCGGCATTGCGCTTCCGTTCGCGGCCCGGCTCGACGCCTGGCCGCTCTACTTGGTGTGTGCGCTCCTGAGCGCGGTGGCGCTCTACGAGGGGGCGTTCCTGGTCGAGATGGTTCGGGCCGCCTCCCAGCGCATCGGTGCGGCGGCCTCCGGGCGCCGGGGGACCGCCTCGTTCGTCCTGCGTGCGGTCGTCCTCGTGCTCGTCATCCTCGCCTTCGACCTCGCGCTCAACCCGGTCTTCCTGTTCGCGGCCGTCCACGGGCTGGCCACGCTGCCAGCGATCACGGCGGCGATCCCCCTGCTCTGGGCGTCGCAGGCGCTCGACGCCGTGGCGTCGGGTGCCCCGTTCCTGGCCGCCGCCTTCGCGCTCGGTCAACTCGCGTTCGTCGCCGGTCTCGGGGTCCTCGCGGCGCGGCTGCGGTCCCGCTACTGGGCACCCGCGCCGGTGGAGGTCCGCCTCGCCGAGCACGTGTACGCGAGCCCCCACCCCTGGTTGGCCGCCCTCGGTCTCAGCCGGACCGAGTCGGCGCTCGCCGCCAAGGACCTGCGGGGCTTGCTGCGCCGCCGCGAGCTCCTCCCGGTCCTGGTCGTGCCGATCGTGCTCGTCCTGCTGCTCGCGATCGAGGGCGGTGCGTTCGGGACCTTCGGGGTCATCCTGTGGATCGGCTGGGTCGCCGGCTTCTTCGGCCTCCTGGTCGGGGCCTCGTCGGTCGGCCAGGAGCGGCGGGGCCTGCAGCTGCTCTTCGCGCTCCCGGTCACCGACCGGGATGTCTTTCGCGCCAAGACCGTCGCCGCGCTGATCCCCGTGGTCCTCGGGTCCGCACTGATGGCGGTCGCCATCGACACCTGGTTCCGAATGCCGCCGGTGGAGATCGCGGCGAGCCTCGCGCTGACCGTTTCGGTCGCGGTCTGCCTCGTGCTGTGGGGGCTCGTCTTCGCCAGCCGCTTTTCCGACTTCCAGGAGCGGCCGCGCCCGCAGTTCGTCCGGCCGGGACCGATGCTCGCCGCGACCGGCAGCGGGATCGTGCTGCTCGCCGCGATCGCAGTCCCGGGGGCCCTCGCGATCACCGGCCCGGTCTCCGCCGCGCTCCTGCCGGCGACCGGCGCGGCCGTCGCGGCCGTGGCGATCGGCACGCTCGCCTACCGGTTCGCCCGGACCGGCTTCGCCCGACTGTTCCGAGAGCTGCCGTTCTAGCGCGAGCTCACAGCGGTGCCCCGCAGGCCGCGCATCGGGGGTCCGACTCGCGCGCGAGCGAGCCGCAGTACCGGCAGCGCACGCGCACTACCTCCCGCTCCACCACCGGCGAGAACGCGGGAGCGCCGGGCACCGCGGTCGGCGGGGCCGAGCGCTTGGCGCTCGCGATCGCCGCCGCCCAGTCCTCCGGCGCGAGCAGATCGAACGCGGGGCGGCCCTCGGTCAGCTCGACCACGAGACGGGGTCGACCCAGCCTCGGCCGTCGTACGGAGAGGTTGCGCACCTGGCTGAGGGATGCATCGAGGACCGTCGTCGTCTCGCGGCCCCGGACGATCGCGCGCACGCCGCCGCGCGGCAGCGTCGTCTCGAAGACCAGGCGGTGGCTCGTCAGATAGAGCACTCCCGGCCCGCGGGTTCCCTCGGGGCTCTCCCCTTCGAGGACCGCGTAGGCACTGCGCAGCCGGCTCTCCCCCGGATGCAGGAGCATCGACGAACGTGGTATCGGCCCGACCGGTCCTTAAGACGATGGGCGACGGGCCCTGACCCCGCGAGGAGCGCTACCAGCCCACGGGATAGCCGCGGCGCTGCTCGTCGAGCCACCGGCGCAGCGGCTCGAAGTACTCGAGCAGGCCGCCCGCATCCATCCGGCGCTCACCGGTCAGGGCTTCGAGGGCGTCCGGCCACGGCCGGCTCGCCCCCATGGCCATCATGCGCTCCAGGCGTTCGCCGGCCGCCCGCGAACCGTAGATCGAGGCGCGATGGAGGGGCCCCGGGACCCCGGCCTCGCGCACGAGCGCACGGTGGAACTGGAACTGGAGCACGTGGGCGAGGAAGTAGCGGACGTACGGCACGTTCGCCGGGACGTGGTATTTCGCGCCCGGGTCGAACTCCTCCTCGCCGCGCGGAGCGGGCGGGGCGATCCCCTGGTAGCGTTCCCGCATCTCCCACCAGCTACGGTTGTATTCGTCGGGCCCGACCTCACCGGAGAACACCTTCCAGCGCCAGCGGTCGATCACGAGGCCAAAGGGGAGGAACGCGACCTTCTCGAGCGCTCGCGCGAGCAGCTGGCCGGTGTCGTCCGGCATCGGGTCGTCCTCGGTCGCGAGCCCGAGCCGCCGCAGGTAGTCCGGTGTGATCGAGAGCGCGATCGTGTCCCCGAGCGCCTCGTGAAAGCCGTCGTGGGCGCTGTCGCGGAAGAGGAACGGCTGTCGAGCGTAGGCGCGCTGGTAGTAATTGTGGCCGAGCTCGTGGTGGACGACCCCGAAGTCCTCGGCGCTGATCTCCGTACACATCTTGATCCTCAGATCGCTCTCGAAGTCGAGGTCCCAGGCGCTCGCATGGCAGACGACCTCGCGGTCGCGCGGTCGGCTCAAGAGCGACCGCTCCCAGAAGGTCGACGGCAGCCTCTCGAGCCCCAGCGAGGCGAAGAACGACTCGCCGAAGCGGACCATGTCGACCGCGGTCGTCCCGCGCGCGACCAGGGCGTTCGTGAGATCGAACGTGGGGCCCGAGCCGGGGGGTGCGAGCAGCGGATAGATGCCATCCCACTGCTGCGCCCACATGTTGCCGAGGAACGGCGCGGGAATGGGGCCCCGCTCCGGGACCCGTTCGGGACCGTAGACCGATCGAAGGCGGTCCCGCACGTACGCGTGCAGCGAGCGGTAGAGCGGTTCGACCTGCTTCCACAGCCGCTCGACCTCTCGCTCGAATTCCTCGGGGTCCATATCGTACTTCGAACGCCACATCTCCCCGGTGTCGCGGAAGCCGAGCTCCCGCGCCCCCCGGTTCGCGAGCGAGACGTACTGGGTGAAGTCCGAGCGAATCCCCCGCCCGATCCGATGCCAGCCGGTCCAGGCGTCCTCGAGCGCGACCGGCGCGCGGCTCTCGGTGAGGATCCTCGACAAGCCCTGGAGGTCGGTCGGTTCGCTAGCGCCGACGGGTTGGTACCGGCCCTTCGCGTAGGTCCCCTGCATCGCGGCCACGAGCCGGGTCAGCTCCCGCGCCTCGGCCGGATCCGAGGGTGCGACGAGCGGCAGGCACAGCCTCAGCAGGTGGGACTTGCGACGCTCCTCGGGCGGTAGGGCACCGTCCGGCCAGCGACGCGACGCCTTCGCCAGCTCGACCGTCGTTCCGATCAGGCGCGCGGAGGCCCGGGCGGCGAGCGCCTCGGTGTCGGCGGTGATGTACGTCGCATGGACCCAGTCCGCCTGACTGGACTCGATCGAGAGGTCGAGCAGACGTGACTCTGCGTCGTCGAGGAACTCCCGGACACCGTCCGCCTCGTCGCGCGCCGCCCTCATGCTGCCGCCGCCGAGGCGCGATGTGGTTATGAGGTCGAGTCGGCGGGTCCTCCGTTCGGTCAGCGCCGTGTCCGCCAGCGTTCTCCGTCAGAGAATAGCGCCGGACCCCTGCGTTTCCTGTCGAGGCTTCGGATTTATGTACGACGTGCGTCTGACAAACTCGCCCGGACGATGTCGAACACCGCGTCCCGACGCGAGCTGCTCGCGGCGGCCCCGCTGCGGACCTGGGCGACGAGCACCGAGCGCGTGCCGCTTGCCATCCTCCCCTGCCTGGGACGGCGCTACGATCGCAACGGATTCCCGACCTACCCGGCCCGGGGCGAACGCAAGTGACGCCGACCTTGCGAAAGCTCGCACCCCCGGAGTCTCCGGCGTCCCCGGTGCCCTCGTCACGGTTGTTCCTGGGCCAAGCGACCCCGCGCGGCTACGGGGTCCGCCCCAAGCTCTCGCCGGAGGCGGCCGCCGCCTTCGCGACGTACGTCGACTCGGCACGCGTGCGGGCCGCGATCGAGGGTCGGACCCTCGTGTACACCGTGCGCTGGGGCTAGGGCGCTCGCACGTCGGGCCGGTGGTCGTCGGGCCGTCGGGCCGGCCGGGTCCCCTGGTAGCGTCGCGCATCGGGCTGCGCGTCGGCGAGGGCCTGCTTGGAGAGGGCATCCGCCCGCGCGTTCTCCTCCCGTGGTACCCAGCGCCACTCGACGTGGACGAAGGCGTGGGCGAGCTGGAGCAGCCGGTCGTGGTAGGCACTCAGGTGCCCGGCACGGACCTCGTACTCTCCGAGCATCTGGCGGATGACGAGCTGACTGTCGCCCGCGACGATCAGCGGACCGCGGTACCCCTCGCGGTGCAGCCGCTCGAGGGCCCGGATCGCCCCGACGTACTCCGCCACGTTGTTGGTCGAGTGTTCCGAGTACGGTCGGGTGGCGAGGCCACATTCCTCGACGGCGATCCCGGGTCCATCGATCGTGAACCCGAACGCCGCGATCCCGGGGCCGGTGGGTGGCTGGCAGGCCCCGTCGAAGTGCACGAGCACGGGCGGGGCGTCGCCGCTGGCGATGCCGCGGGGGATCTCGGCGTCGGAGAGCGGCAGGCTAGACCCTCCGGCCGCGGGCGACCGTGGGGATCGGCCGCAGCGTGATGCGGATGCAGTGGCACCGGGATTCGGGCCGGGCGCACGTCGGGCAGGTGGCGCGATCGAGCACCAGCCCCAGCGGGCGGTTGCAGGTACGGCACTCCCGGGCGCGAGCGCAGCGAGGGCACTGGGCGTACTCGGCGAGGATGATCGAGCCGCAGTAGCGGCACCGGGCGGGCTCGTGCGGGTTGTAGCGCGGGCCGGTCACGTCCGGAGCCGGTCGCTCGCCCGCCCGCCGATCGAGGTCGGCATCCGGGTTGCCGAACCGTCCACCGATCGTCGTCCCCCGCGGGTCCGTCGAGATCGACCCGACGAGGAGAACCGCGAGCGCCGGCGGGATCAGGTAGATCCCCGCCTCCTGCTCGAGGTCGAACGCCTCCTGGCCGGTGGTCGCGATCGGGTAGGCGATGAGAGCGAAAGCGAACAGGAGGATCCCAACGCCCAGAAGAATGATCGAGCGGTTCATCGCCAGGAGTTCGAGCCGCCGCGCGTGCGCGTCGCCGGGCCGACTCGGCCCTTGGAGATAAACGCGCGCGCCCTCGCGCACTCGCACTCGGGCCCTCGCGCTCGGGACGCCGTTTTAGCCCCGCACGCCGTCCGGGCCCCATGGCGAACCCGACCGCGACGTTCCGAACGACGCTCGGCGACATCCGGATCGAACTGTACTCGGACCGCGCGCCGAAGACGGTGGCGAACTTCGTCGGCCTGGTCAAGAAGGGTTTCTACAACGGGGTGACGTTCCACCGGGTGATACCGGGCTTCATGATCCAGGGCGGCGACCCGTCCGGAGACGGCACCGGGGGCCCCGGCTACACGGTCCCCGACGAGTTCCATCCCACCCTCCGGCACGACGGTCCGGGCGTGCTGTCGATGGCGAACGCCGGACCGAACACCGGCGGCAGCCAGTTCTTCATCACCCTCGCGCCGACGGCGTGGCTGGACGGCAAGCACGCGGTGTTCGGCCGGGTGCGGGGGGGACAGGAGGTCGTCGAGAAGATCGCCGCCGTCCCGCGCGACGCGCGGGATCGTCCCCGGAACCCCGTTCGGATCGTCGAGGCGACGGTCACGGGCGCCTGACCCGTCGCCTAGGCCGGATAGTCGAACGGGAGGCGTTCCTTCGAGTCCCTCGCGTCCTCGATCGCGATCAGGACCCCGGCGCCGAGCGCGAGGGCGGGACCGATCATGAGGAGCAGGATCAGGCGGGCGTAGTCGACGGAGATCGAAAGGCCGACCGACCCGATCGAGATCACGTAGATGGCGTTGACGAGGATCAGGTAGAGATACAGGATCCCGACGCCGGCCGTCGCGATCGCGAGCGGTCCGTAGGCGGCGGTCGGCTTCAGGATGTAGCGGAGCGTGACGAGGACGGTGATCGCGACGCCGGCGTACTCGACCAGCGCGATCGGGACCGGCGGCGAGATGCCGTGGGCGCTGAGGAACGTGAGCAGCGCGACGGGGAGTCCGATCAGCAGCACCATGAGGCCGATCAGTCGCAACCCTCCGCCGAGGATCCGCCAGCCGAGCGACGGCACGACGTAGCCCGGCGGCGCCGCGACGCTCGCGGGAGGCGCGACGGCGGGGGTAGCGCCGGCGCTCACGGGATCGGCTCCGAGGGCAACGGGATCGTCGCACCGTCCTCGACGTACTGGGCCTCCACCGCGCCGCCGGCCGGGTTGCAGTCGCTCGCGAGGTCGATGTTCTGGGTCGATTGATAGGGCTGGCCGGGCGGCACGTCCACGGCGAACGAGCCGCTGCCGCAGATGGTGGCGGTCGAGGAGACGACCTCGAAGTCGAGGGCACCATCGTCGGCAAAGTCGGCGTTGTTGGAGAAGGCGACGGTGACCGGAACCTGGACGATCCCTCCCATCAGGGCCGGCGCGCCCAGGCTCACCGTCAGGTTCGCGAAGGGAGCCCCCCACGATCGGTTGGCGTCGACCCCGATCGAGACGGGGAACAGGTAGCCGAACGTTGCGTTCCCCCACACGTCCCAGCGGAGGTACTGGTCGTTCACGAGGAGCGACTCGCCGCTCGAGGTGAGGGGAACGAAGATCGAGACGGGGACGACCTCGCTCCCGCCCGAGGCGACCGTCACGGCGGGCGTGGCCGAGTCGAGGAGGAGCTGGCCGGTCGCGTTGAGGATCCGGAACTGGAGGGAGAAGTCCTGAATCGGAAGGTCGCTCGGGTCCGACAGCGTGAACGAGGTCGTCACCCCAACGGTCCCGTTCGGCTCCAGCGTCGTGGTCGAGGTGCCGACGCCCGGTCGCGTCTTCACCACCTGGAACGCGGAGTACCCGACGAAGCCGACGTAGACGATCACGAGCACGAGGGCGATGACGCCCGCCCGCCGAAGCGCACGGGCCGCGCGGTAGATGCCGGGCGGAACGCGACTGGACGGACGGGGGTACGGACTCGACACGGCGCCGCCCCCAACTCTACGTCGGCGTCGCCTTTGAATACCCTTCGCCGCGACGGCGAGCGACCGCGAGGGAGCCCGGCGACCGCCCGAACGAGGTCGACGGTCGACTCCCCGTCGGACGCACCCTTCGGCCGGGCCGGGCTCGCAGAATTCTGCTAGCCGATGGCGCCGGGTCATCACCGAAATCGCGGCCCACGCCACCGGGATCCTGCCGGGGCGCACCGAACGGTCCGAGATCCCGACGCGCATCTGCGGCGTCGCCACCGTCAGGAAAACGTCGCCTCGTCGGGTAGGGTTCTATGAACCCCGGCTCGCCTGTAGACCATCATGCGTGCGCGCGCTTCGGAAGACGAGCAGTGGTCGCCCCTGACCGACCCCGACGGAAGGTTCTCGAGCGGCGTCCCCGACTTCGACCGACTGCTGGGGGGAGGGTTCGCCCGCGGGAGTCTCGCGCTCTTCACCATGGACGAGACGGTCGGGCTGGACGACCTCGACCTGCTGCTGCTCCCGACCTACCTCAATTTCCTCTACCAGTCCCGCGGGATCCTCGCGGTCCTCCCTTCTCGGGACTCCCCGCACGATTTCCGCGCCCGGCTCACCCGCTATGCCACGCGCCGCCGCTTCGACACGCGGGTCCGGGTGATCGACTACATCGGGGAGGATCACGGCCTGTCCTACGTGGCGAACCTCGCGGACGCGGAGGCGAATCCGCTTAGCAGGAAGGTGGCGATCCAGAAGGTCGTCGCCGCCGAGCGCGCCGTGCGAGGCCAGCGCCAGCGCCCGTTCATCGAGCTCAACGCGTTCGAGGTGTTCGACACGCTGATGGGCAGCGAGAAGGCGCTGAAGATGTTCTACTACGGCATCAAGCGCGCCCGACATCTCGGCAACCTGGTGATCGGGCTCCTCGGACCCGGGGTCGGGTGCGCGGCGGGCGTGCGCCGCATGTCGGACGCCGAGTTCGTCCTGCACCGGGACGAGGTCGGGCTCGTGGTGCGCGGCGCCCGCCCTCCCTTCCCGAGCTGCGTCGTGACGGTGGACCCCGTGGCCGGTCCCCCGCACGTCGCCTTCGTTCCCCGCCCGTCGTAGGAGAGGCGATGTGGGGCTGGGCCGATGCGGCGGCCGTGCTGCGCGATCTGCGCTCCCGAATCTCGAGCCCGGTGGTCGCGCTCGCGGGCCGGGATGGCCGGCTGATCGCCGCCGCGGCCCTCTCGGAGCTCCCCGCGGAGACGATCGCGGTCCTCTGCGCGACGATTGTCGGAGCGGCCGGAGCCGTGAGCGAGGGACTCGCGCGCTCCCCGCCGACGCGCGTCGTCGTAGAGGGCTCGGATTCCTGCGTCCTGATGATCGCCGTCGGCCGGGAACGGTTCCTCACCGTCGTGGCCGATCGCGCCGACGAGGTCGGGCCGATGCTCGGTGAGATCGAACGGTTTGCCGGCGTTCTCGCCTCGATCTGACCCGGCGCCCGTTGCGCGGCGCTAGGCGAGGGACCCGGCGCTCAACACGCTCTCTACGAGCTTCTTCTCGATGATCGCGATCCCCTCGGAGACCGCGGACTTGCTCCGGTTCAGCTTGCGCGAGAGCTCCGTGAGCGTGATCCCTCGCGGGACAGCGAAGTAGCCGGCCGTCATGGCCTGCGTCAGCAGGGCCTGCTGTGCGTCCGTCAGCATCGGAAGGTGGCTGCGAAGGGGACCGCGACGCAGTGACGCCACCTGAACTCCCGCGTCGGCCGCGCGAGCGTGCTCCAGGATGCGCCGGAACTCCGCGAACCGGCTGACGATCTCCCAGGTCAGGACCCCGGCCTGGATGCGGAGCGGGAACTGGAGCGGGAGTCGGAGCCGCCGGTAAAGGTAGATCACGGGGGGGTTCCGGTACTTGATTCGGTAGAGGCATCCGCCTCCGACCGCCGCGAGGGGCTCCGCCCGAACGACGTCCGCGAAGCCACCGATCTCCTCGGTCCACTCCCCGGGAACGCCTCCACCGATCCAGTAGTCCGAGACCGAGATGTCCGCGCTGACGTCGGTCCGGTTGAGCACCTCGAGCCGCAGCGAGGGGTGACGGGTGGAGAATGGGCCGGTCCAGATCGCCGGCGGGATGCGGACACGCAGCGTGGCGACGAGGATCCGCGGCGGGGTCCCCTCCTCCTCGCGCAAGCGCAGCCCGCGGAATCGTTCGTCGGAAGAGCGGGGGGAAGGGGAACGGACCGGAGCGCGCGCTCCTCGCCGAACCATCCTCCGATCCCGGGCACCCTCCGGTCGACGGCCCTCGACGCCCGGAGGGCCGGTGGCCGGCATGCCGCCCCGCAGGGATATACCCTGCGCCGGCGACGGGTGCGCGTCGTTCGCGCGAGGCGAACGGTAGCGCGCACCCGTCGCCCGGCGGACCGAACCCGTTCGGTGGGACGAAGGAGTTCGGCACGAGCCTATGCTGTCGAAGATCGCTGGACCGAGCGAAACGCACCATGCCCGAACCCATCGATCGTCGCGTCCCCGCCCGAGGGTCACCCGGTCCCTCGACGCTCGGGGGAGGTCGGCCGAGCGCCCGGAGATCGATTCGCTCCGCGCCCGCGACCGCGGGTTCCCGGCCCGCAGAGGAATTCCTCCCCTCCCCGCCCGACGCCGCCGGCCGATCGGGTCCGGAGTCGGGTGCGTTTCCTCCGCCCGGGGCGGTCTTGGTCCACGGGACCAGCCGGCCGGTCGTCAATCTGGTGCTCTACGCGCTCGCCGAGAGGGCGAACCCGCGCTTCCAGTGGCTCGAGATACGGCCCGAGGAGGAGGCACGCGACCGCTTCGACCCGGTTCACCTGGGATGGCTGGAGGAGCGACGCGTCTGGCGGGTCGATCCGAGCCATGGCCTTTCGCCCGACAACCCCCGGGCGAACGCCGCGATCTTCCACCTCGTCCGGGAGGACGAGCCGCCGACGCTCCTCGCCCGGCTCGCGGACTTTCTTCGGCTGCCGCCGACGATCCAGGAGATCATCGGTTCCACGCCCAGCTCGGGCGAGCCGATCCTGTTGGCGGTCGCGGACGTCGACCGGATCTCGGGGGCGATCGCGGATGCGGCCCTCGCCCCGATCCTCGCGGCGTTCGCCTGGATGCGATGCTCGGTCTTCGTCGGCTACAGCGGGGGCCACGCTCCGTCTCGCACGCCGTTCACCCATGTCCTCCGGGTCGAGGGCCCGTCCGCCGAGCGGTGGGCCCAGGCGCGGATCCATGTCGAGAAGGGTACGGTGGACGAGTGGCCGACGGCCGCCGCCGGCCTCCTGCTCTCCGACCTCCCGTTCCTTCGGGAGACGTTCCGGCGCGCGATCCGATAGGAGCCCATCGCCGTGGAGTGACCGATGAGGGGTTCTCCGCCCGCTCGGACGGCAGGGGTCCAGGGTGCCCGGGGGCGTACCCGCTCCTCGTGCGAGACTCCGCTTCCCCCGGGCATCGGGGGGATGGCGGTCCCTTCCGAAGGGCGGGCGGAGCCGGAGCGGTTGCTGCTTGCCACGCTGACGGTCCGACTGCCGGATCGGACGTGGACCGGGCCGTTCTCCCGGCGCCATCCCTCGCATCCGATCGAGGTTCTGGCCCGGGGCGACGCGGGCCGGTCGGTCATGGTGGCCGATCACTGGATCCGGGGCCGCCCGGCGGGAGTCTGGGTTCGCGAGATCGCGAGCTTCCCGGACGTCGTGCGGGTCGAGAGCCTGGCCGAGATCGGCGAAGGTTCGCTCTACCGCGTGAAGTTCCGTGCTCCACCCATCATCGAACTGTATCGGCGGCTCGGACTGCCGCTCCCGTTCCCGATCCGCATCCAGGCCGGTTACGCACGGTGGGAGGTGGCCGCGCGTGTCCCGGACTTCGCGACACTCGTTCGCTTCGCGCGCGATGTCGACCCCGGAACGCGCATCAGCTGGACTCGCACGCCGCCGCTCAGGGACCACCTTGCGCGGCTCTCGGCGAGCCAGCTCGCCCTGCTCCACCGGGCCATCGTCGCCGGCTACTTCGCCGTGCCGCAGCCGATCACGCTCGTTGAGCTGGCGCGCGCTTGCGGAGAGGGCAGGGCCGCCGTCTCCGGGGCACTCGCGACGATCGAGCGCAAGCTGCTCGGGACGGCTCTTCGGGAACCGCTACGGGGGACCGCGAGGACCCACGGCACCCGCCACGGCGAGGAGCGCCGACCACGGGCCCGCGCCCGGCCGCGCCCGTCGGTACGGACGACCCGGTGAGCCCCAACTCGCGGCCAGCGGGTCTCGGCGTGGAGCATCTGCGCACCCGCGGTGGAAGGGTCGCGACGGCGCTGTCGCCACCCGCGATAGACCGGACGGGGAATCGCCAGCTCGAGGCGGCTGTTCCGCCCACGCGAGCCCCTTGCCCGGAGCCATGGGAGGGACCGGAACGAGGGGCCACCTCGCTTCAGCAATTGGCCGCCCGGTCCGATTCGGAACCGGTGGAACCCTTCGCCCCTGCGGCGTCGGGAAACGGAAGGGCCGGACCCGCTCCCGGTCGGTGGACCAAAATATCCAACACGAAGTCGGGCCGTCCGTTTCGAAGGCCCGAGAGGTTGGGTCGGATCCGCTGGGAACCATGCCGGAGCACCGAGGAATCGTGTTGACGAAGCCTGCGCTCTCGGACGACATCGTTTGGAGTTTCGTGGTTGCCGAGCTGGATAGCCCTCGTTGGCGACCACGCCTTGAGTCGATCCTGGACCCGGCGACCGTCCAGCGACTTCGTTCTAGCTCATCGAAAGCGGCCCGCGAGGAGGATCTAGAGCGAGCGCGGCAAGCGTTGCTCGCGCACCGCGGCCGATTCGTCGGCTTTCTCCTCTCGGGATCGACGACATGGCAGTTCGGCCGCATGTCGATCGCACATCTCAGTCGACTTCGAGTCATCTCGGAAAAGGACTTTGTAGAGCGGGCCCCGACACGGCGACTGACGGACTTCGCCCGGGAAACCGACCGGGGGACGCGGCCGATTCCCGACTTCGACGCGGGCTACGCCGCCCTACGGTCCCATTTCCGGGTGACCCGGTCTCGGGGACTGCCCATCCTGGTGGCCGAATCGAACCGCGGTCCCTACATCATCGCCGAGGGACTTTCCCGCTTGACCTGCCTCGCCTCTCTCGTGCGGGAGGGCCGTGCCGTACCGAGCCAGGTCGGGGTAATCGCGGGCACGAACCCCGATCTCTCGCATTGGGGCTGGGCATAATGCACCGGATCGCGCGTTCGTCCCCGACCCGGCAGCTCCTCGACGGCGGGACCTCTTCGACCCGGAGCAGTGGTTCGCACTCCCGCGACGGATCCTTGCCGATCCGTGGCGAGCTCGACCAAGCGCTCGTCGCGTGTTCCGAGAGAGAGCCGCCGCTGGACGGACCTGAACTGGGGGTTCAAGTCCTCGCCCTGGAGGCGAGCTCGAAGGTCCGACTGGCGACCCACCCGGGTCAGGAAGGTCCGGACCGCGTTCGGCACGAGCCCGGGTCGCTCGGTTGGGGTGTCACTTCGTCGCGCGCTCGTAGTGCAGGAAGACGGCGCCTCCACCCCGTTGGAAGGGCCGTGCTTCCACGAGGCTGAAATCGTGCCTCAGTGGGCTGCCCATAGGAATGAAATCATCGGGGTTGTCCGGTAACCTCTCGACATCGAACAAGGGCTTCCCTCGTCCGAGCACGCTGGGAAATACCGCCAAACGGAGCTCATCGACCAGTCCCTGACGCAGAAACTCCTGAAAGAGTCGCGGACCACCCCCGAGCAGCATGTCCCCACCGGGATGCGATTTCAGTCGATTCATCTCCGTCGAGATCTCCCCTCGTATCACACGGGACTTTTCCCAGGGAGCAGAGTCCAACGTTCGGGAAAATACGATCTTCTGCGCGCGGTCCGCGAACTCTGAAAATTTGCGAGGGTACTTTCCCGCGTCTTGGCTCTTCCGGACGCCGGGCCAGAAGCTCGACCACTTCTGGTAGGTGTGCCGGCCGAGCAGCAGGGTGTCGACCGAATCCCAGTAACGGGCGTGCAGAGTTTCCCAGTAATCTGAATCATCCGGATCACTCTTGTCGCCGTTGGCGGGCCATTCGGCGACCCCGTCAATGGTCATCTGCATCACCGCTAGCACCTTTCGCGTCGCCATGCCGGCGGCGACCGGCAGATCGGGTATATACCCTCGCGCGGGCGCACTCGACCGCCCCCGTAGCCGGCGAAACTCAAGGTCCGAGGCGAGGAATTGGGGGCCCGCCAAGGGCCTCGCTTCCAATCAACGAGAGCCACTTGAGTCCCCTTAGCGGAGGGACCCTCTGGCACGGCGTTACGCTTGGAATCGCCCTCGGCTGTATTGCAAGATCCTCGAGGGCCGGACCTCGCTCCTAGGACTGATGAAGCCGGGCGAAAATCTCTGCCGACTCCCTCTCGCTCGCCTCGGCCGGTTCGAGTTGACCCGCGTTTCGTCTAGCGTTCCCCAGTAGGTGGAGACCGCGCGCGAGTTCGGAGGCGTTTCCCGACTTTCGCAACCAATCGACTGCTTCCCCGAGCAGAGTGGCAGCGTCGGCAGTACGTCCTTCCTGCATGGCGAGCTGGGCGCGTACCCTAAGGTCGAATCCAAGACCGATGGGGCTCTTCACACCGGTCGCGGCCCGGTGGAGCTCACCCGCGAGCTTCTCGATTTCCTCCGCCCCCCGCAGCTCAGCGGTCTGCTGGAAGAGCGCATCGAGAAGCGCCGCACGGACACGAAGATAATGAAAAGCGGAATTTGCCGGTACTTCGGCTAACGGGATCCTCTCTTGGCGGATCGCTTCCCGGAGCAGGCGAATCGCCTCGGTCAACTCACCCCGTTGCCGATGCAGCTCCGCGATGTCGGTGACCACATATCGGAAGAGACTACTGCCTTCCGACACACCGGCCTGAGCGAAATGGCGCGCCGCTCGCTCTAGCTGTCCCCGAGCTATCGCGAGACTACCGGAGTACCGCTCGATTCGATTGTCGTACGATCCTGGAGCCAAGTCGCGCAGTTCACGGGCTTCCTGGAGCTCCTCCTCGGCTCGCTGGACGTCCCCTCTCCACAGAAGCGCCATGGCCCTTCGGCACCGGCCAAGGACTTCCCATCCGCGATTGCGAGCCTTCTGGGCCACCCGAATGGCCTCGTCCGCGAGGCGAAGAGAATCCGCGACATCGTTGGCGGTAGTGAGACGCTCAAAACTCAGGTTGCTCAAGCTGGAAAAGAGTTGATCCGGGACCTCCTTACCCGGTTGAGAAAAGTACTGAATCCCTTCGTTCAGTATGTCGAACATCCTATCTTTCTCGGTCAGCGGAAGGAGTTGGTAGAGCGATCCCTGGACCGCCATTTCTGCGTCCCGATCCCCGATTGACCGGGCGACCTCGATGCCCTTTTCGGCCATCGAGCGGGCTTCGGCGGGCCGATTCAGCTCGGCGAGTCGAGTGCCATACGTGTCGTAGACCCGGACAAGCTCGGGGCTCGGTGGAAGCCGTACAAGAAGGGATCGGCCCTTCTCGAGTATCTCGTCGACGAGTTGGGGACGGTCCGGGGCGAGTTCGGGATGCAGCCGGTAGACGTCCGACAGCCAGGAGCAGAGCCCCCCGGCCCTCTGCAGGTCGCCGGCCCTCTCATAGAGCTGGATCGCCTTCTCCCACTCGGTGATCGCGCTATCCAAGCGGCCGAGGGTGTAGTGGACACGTCCCAACCCGTCCAGGATCTGCGCACGCGCTTTTTCATCCGGCGCTTCTTCCTCGAGCTCGAGGGCCGTCCGATACTGGCGCTCGGCATCATCGAACCCATAGACCTTGACCCATCGCTCCGCCGCGAGGGTCGCATACTCCCGAGCCTTGGCGACGTCGTGACCTTCCCGGAAGTGCACGGCGAGATCTCCCGCAAACTCCTCCCGACGCTTTCCCGCGATCCTCTCGAGAGCCTCGGCCGCCTTGCGATGATACCGTACGCGGCGGGGGGAGAGCATCTCGCCGTAAAGCACCTGGCGAATCTGAGGGTCGGGGAAGTGGTAGGACAGCAGGCGCGTTGGGCGAGATGACTCCTCCAGCAGGCCCGCGCGAACCAAGCGCTCCAGCTGCTCGATCAAGCGTTCCTCGTCGATCTGGGCGACCTCGCCTAAGAGCTCGAATGGAAACTCAACGCCGAGAACTGCCGCGATGCGGAGCGTCGACTGGGTAGGTTCGTCCAGGCGGTTCACCCGCTGCTTGACGACTTCCCGGACGGTCTTCGGGATCCCGATTTCCTGAATTTCCTTCCGCTCCCAAACGCCGTCAGGAGTTCGGTAGATCGACCCTTCCTCGACGAGGGAACGGAGGACCTCTTCGACGAAGAACGGGTTGCCACCGGTCCGTTCATGAACTAGCGCGGAGAACTCCTGGGAAATCTCGCCCCCTCCGAAGGTCTTCTGGATCAGCGCGCCGACTGCGGCCTGGTCCATCCGGCGAAGCGGAACGATTGTCAGCAGCCGGTTCTTGCCTAGGTACCGGTACACTTCGGAGAGCGTCGAGTCCCCGCCCGCTTCCGGCTCCTGAGAGGTCGCTAGCAGCAGCATGCGATGGTTAGCCACCGACCGGACCACGAACTCGAGCAAATGCACGGAGGTGGCGTCGGCCCACTGTAGGTCATCGAAGAAGAGAAGGAGCGGAGCATCCTGCGACAGGTTGACGAAGAACTCCGTAACCGCCTCGTAGAACCGGGCCCGAGCGCTCTCCGGATCGGTGGGAGCGGTGTGCGACGCCGGCGCACCGACCTTTTGCGCGAAGGCCGGCGTAATCTTCGCCACCTCACCCGCGACCGACCACCCGACCCTCTGGAGCAGCGCGGGAGGTGCGTCGTCCAGGAGTTCTCGGACCATCTCGGCCCAATGCGCGTAGGGCGTCGCGAGTTCCCCCGGAAAGGCGCGCCCCCTCAGAACCCGAAATCCGGATCGCTCCGCCGACTGAATCGTCTCCTCTGCGAGACGGGTCTTTCCCACCCCGGATTCTCCGAGGATGACGATGACCGAACCTTCTCCCTTCGCCGCCCGGTCGAGTGCTTGATTGAGGCTCTGTTGCTCGATCGGCCGGTCGACCCAAGGCGTCTTCGAGGCGAGCGACGTGACCATCCACGGGAGCTCCACCCGATACAGGGGCACCGGAAACTCGACGTTCTTCAGGGCCGGGGCACCGAGTGGAACCAGGCTCACGTCGACCTTGTTACGGATCTGGTCATAAAGCGCCCCCGAGACGCAGATCCCACCGGGCTCAGCCATCGGTTCGACGCGCGAGACGATGTTCACCGCGTCGCCGTAGATATCGCCGCTCTGCTGGACCACGTCGCCGACGTGCAGGCCGATCCGAAGCTCGATCTTCGAGCTCGAGATTTTTGAGTTGCGTTCGTGCAGCGATTTCTGAATCGTGATCGCGCACCGGATGGCGTCGAGCGCATTCGCGAATTCTACGAGAAAGGCGTCTCCGATGGTCTTGACCTCGCGCCCGGCGTGGTCACGCAGGAGCGGACGGACGATCCGGCGATGCTCCTCCAGGAGACGCAGGGCGGCGGCCTCGTCCCGTTGGGTGAGGGACGTGTAACCCACGATGTCGGTGAGCATCACCGCAGAGAGGTGACGGCCGCCGTCGTCCATGGACCGCGCAACTTCTTCACCTATCTTAAGAGCCCGGCGACCCGGAGACGAGCCGGCGGAGTGGAGGTCTCGGGGCGCTTTCCTCGTGGACTCGGCCTGTCCTCGGCGCCGTGATCTCTTCGCACCGAAGGATTAGTTCACACCCTAGCTATGGGCTTTCGTCACGCCACGGTCGACTCCTTTGAGAGAATGGACACAAGTTCGAGGTAAAGCAGCCTCCGGGAGGACCTGAACCAAGAGTTCAAGTCCACGTTCTCGCCCGGGTCATTCGTAGAACCGGACCGAAAGGCCCCGAACTCGTCCGAAAGCTCGATCCCGGGTGACGACCTCTTCGCCATGCCGCATCGAGATTCCCGCGATGAAGAGATCCCCCTCCGAAAGGCGTTCGCCTCGAGACATAAGGTCGGCGGCGATGTGAGCGATCGTGTCGATGGCGTCCTGATCGAAGGGCAAGAGAGGGAGGGAGGCCAGCAAATCGCGAACTCGTTGTAGGTACGCACCTCCGAGTCGCTGACCGCCCGAGAGCACCTCGACCCCAGCCGGCGGAGAGATGCTCACTTGAGTCCCCTCGCGGTCGAATGCGGCGGCCATCTCGACCGCGGATGCTCGCCGCTTCAGGAGGTCGATGACGAAGGTCGAATCGAGAGAGACCATTACGCCGCTGGCTTCCTGCCCGCTCGACGCTTCAGCTGCGACCAGCCGAGCCGCCCTGAGGCCTCGAGGAACCGCTCAATCTCCTGTAGTCGATCCTTCGGAGCTCCTTCCCAGGCGCCGGCGAACTCGGAGAGGGGAACCGAATGTTCCGCCAGCCGGCGGACCGTCTCGCTGAAACTCTCATGGGGATGCTTTGCTCGGCTCAGGGCGTTATACGCCTCGACTGTGATCGTGATGGTCTTTACCGCCATGGCGCCCCGACCGTGCGATGGTCAGTTCACTTAAATGTATTGTGGTCAGTTTATGGAGATAGGCAGCCACGGGAGGGACCTGAATTCAGGGTTCAAGCTCCGTCCGTGGGGGCGTGATTCCCGACCTGACTGACTACAGCCGGCCCGGCGCGCGATCGCGAAATCGGGATCCCGTTCAGAAATGGTCGACCCCGTCGAGCGGGCGTTCCTGCCCCCTTAAAGGCCAGGGGGTTCTGTCTCCCGAACGTGGCGCGGCACGCCTCCAGGATCGAACGGGCGGCCGCCCGGAACATCCTCCGCCGCTGTCTCAACGTCAAGCGCGGCGAGAATGTCCTCATCGAGGTCTGGGATCACAACCTTCCGTTTGCCTCGGCGTTCGTCGACGAGGTCTGCCAGCTCGGCGCTCAACCGTACGTTCAGTACCAGGACCGGGATGCCTTCTGGTCGGAGTTCCGACGGGGGAGCCCTCGCTACTTCGGAAACGCCGGGGCGATCGAGCGGGCAGCTCTCGAAGCCGCCGACGCCTACGTCTACTTCATGGGGCCGGAGGATCTCTACCGGTCCTTCCAGAAGGCTCGGAAGTCTCCGAGGTTCTGGAAGGCGTTCGTCGCCTACCAAGAGCCGTTCTACGAGATCGCCCGTCGGACGGGATTGCGTGGGTCTCGGCTGAGCATCGCCTACGCCGACCGGGGCGACGCTCGGAAATGGAACGTGAAACGGTCGACCTGGCACCGCGAACTGATGCAGGCGTACCAGGTGGACCCCCGGTCGATGCTCCGCGACGCGTCCAGACTTTCCTACTCGTTGGTGAAGGGACGGCGACTCTCTATCCGCCACCCAAACGGGACGTCGCTCGACTTTCGACTCAACGGGGCCCGGCCGTCCGTCTTCGCGGGGGTCCATGGGCGGGACGACGTCCGGCCCCGGACCCATGGGTGGGGCGACCCGACGGTGCTCAACGACCTCCCCTGGGGCGTCCTCTCCGTGAGGGTCGCCCCGCATTCTGGTAACGGAACATTGGTATCGAACCGACCGAGCTACTACGGGTGGGGCAAGACTGAGGGCGCGTGCTGGACTTTCCGTAGAGGCGCTCTGGTGGAGCGGCGATTCGAAGGAGGAGGCCGGGGGTTCTCCCGTCACTTTTCCTCCGCGCGCGGCGGCCCTGAGCGGTCGGGGTCGCTCCTGATCGGCTTGAACCCGGCCATCCACCGCGCACCCAACGTCCAGTTTTCTGAGCTGGCCGCGGTATCGGTTCAACTTGGGCAAGGCCAGATCTCGTCGGATTATCCATCCGCGCTCTACCCTAAGGCCACTCTCGCCGGGGGCACCGTCGTCCTGGACGACCGGCCGATCGTGCGAGCCGGGCGGATCCTGTAAGGTCGAGGTCGCGCGCAGCCCCGGGTCCATTTCTCACCCACGAGCTTCCGGCGAGGAATCTCGCCTGGTCCATCGCCCCCCATCGAGCCGCAGGGAGGGTCGCAAGGGCAAGCCAACTGGGGACGACGGGCCCAAGCTGTTCAGGCTCCCGGATCGCCCCACGTCGCCGGTCGAATGTCGGCGCATTTCACGGTGGGCGAAATGGCACGGACCGATGCCCCGTGGCTACCTCGATTCCGTCAGGTGTTCTGAGGTGAGAGTCGATGGATGAGCCCCCGCCCCCACGCGTTGGAGAAGGATGATGAATCGGGGGTCGGCCCGCAGGCCGTCGTACGCCGAGCTCGTTCTCAAGGAGAAGGAGAGCGACTCGAGTCGGCGGAGGTTGTTCTCAGCCAGGGCCTTCTCCCAGAGAGCGTACGCCGCATCGAGGTGGCCGAGCGCGACTTGAGCTTGCGTCACGCAGTGGTAGGCCACGGTCCGGCTCTCCGAGAGCCTCGTCAAATCGTCCAGGATCTGGGATGCCTCCGTCGATTCCCCGGCCCGGGCCAGGGCCCATGCCAGGTTCGAGCGGGTCAGGTCCGTCCGCTGAATCTCTTCGGCTTTACGAAATTCGGAAACCGCCTCGGCGACCTGCGACACTCCCATGTAGCACTCCCCGAGGCCCGTTCGGAACTCGATGTGGGCCGGGTCGAATTCCAGAATCCGGAGGAGGACCGCGATTGCCTCGACAAAGCGCCGGTTGTTCTTGAGAACCCATACGAGCATCTCGTTCGCGAAACGGTCGAGGGGGGCGAGCTCGAGGGCGATCCGGGCCTGGACTAGGGCCTCCTCGACGCGACCGGTGGTGGCGAGCAGTCCCGCGTAGTAGGAGTGGTTGTAGGTGTTGTTGGGGTTCAGCTCGAGAGCGGTCCTCGCTTCCCGTTCGGACCCGACCATGTCTCCCTGGTAGAACTTGAGCGCGAGCAGAGCCGCATGGGCATCCGAATCCGAGGCGTCGAGCTCCAGCGCCTTCGTGGCCGCGGATTCCCCCTCGGCCCACGCCGTCTCCGCGGGAAGGGCTCCCAGCAGGTAGAGTGACAGATAGCTGTCGGCCAGCCAAGCGTACGCTGACGCATACGCCGGGTCGATCTCGATGGCGCGTCGGAAGCACTTGATCGAGCTGAGGAGGCTCGACTCGCGACCGTAATCGGTCGTGTTGTACGCGACTCCCCGGAGGTACAACGCGTGGGCTTCGGGGTTGCGAGTCGGCTCGGCCTGGACCTTGGCGCGTTCACCCGACGCAAGTCTCACCTTGACGGCGTCCGCCACCGTTTGGGCAATATCCGCCTCGATGGCGAAGAGGTCCTTCATCTCCCGGTCGTACGACTCGGACCACAGATGGGAACTGGTCTCCGAGTCGATGGCTTGGACCGTGACTCGAATCTTGTCCTGAGACTTGCGGACACTCCCTTCCAGAATCGTGCCGGCCTTGAGCTCCCGGGCGATCTCCTCGACGTTGCGAGTCCCGTCCCTGTACCTCTGCACGGACGTCCGTGCGAGCACTGACAATCCGCTGATCCGAGACATCGTGGCGATCAACTCCTCGGTCATTCCGTCGGCGATGTACGCGTCGCTCGGATCCGGGCTGATGTTGGCGAACGGGAGCACGGCGACCCGATGCGGATGGGTGACCGCGGCGCTCTGCGCCGAGTTGACCCACGGCAGGACAATCCGATAGGTATCGACCGGTTCCAGCACTCCTTTGAGCGGACGAGGTCCGAGGCGCTCGAACTGGTACGGAACCTTGTTGCGGACCTGGTCGTAGATCTGACTCGACGTACACACACCCCCGGTCTCCGCGAGGTGCTCGATCCGGGAGGCGATGTTGACCGCGTCCCCGAGGATGTCGGCCCCACGCTCCTGAACGTCCCCGAGATGGAGGCCGATCCGGAGCCGGAGGGGTGGCCCGTCAACCCTCGAGTTGCGCTCGTGAATGGCCCGTTGGAGCGACACCGAGCATTCGACGGCATCGAGAGCGTTGGAGAACTCGACGAGGAGTCCGTCCCCCATCGTCTTGATCAGCCGCCCGCGGGAGGCGGCGACCACGGGCTCGACCAATCGAGCCTGATCCTCCAACATTCGGAGCGATTCCGCCTCGTTTCGCTGGGTCTCGGAGGTAAAACCTTGCAGGTCGGTGAACATGATGGCGGCAAGGCGGCGGGTCGAGGACACGGGGGCGGAACCGGCCTCTGTTAGATTAAAACCCCGATATCGGGCCATTCCATCCGCGCTCTCAGCCGAAAACCGCGCCTTACCACCCTCCGGACTGGTGCTCCCCTGCCAGTTCGATCCGCGTGTAAGGGGATGTTCAGGACAGAGGCGGTCACGCCGTCGCGCACCCCCTCGATTGATCGAGCGGTGCCTCGCCAACGGGGTTCAGCAGCCACTGGAGGGACTTGAACCCCCGACCTGCTGATTACGAATCAGCCGCTCTGCCGACTGAGCTACAGTGGCGTCCGTCAGCGGCGATGCCCTCTTCCGCATAACCTTGGCCTACCCGCCCCGAGGCGCCGTGGACGGCACGCACGATTCCGACGCCCGCCAGCGCCTCGAGCGCGCCCGAGATGTCCCGGACAAGGACGGCCGGGTCCTATCGCCCGAGCGACCGGCGCACCAGTCGATCGCCGGTTCTCGCGCGGACGATTTCGTCTGAAGCGAGATGACGGCGCGAGGTCTGTCGAGGGACGCTCGCGGCGCGCCCGACGCGTCCGCGGCTCGAGGCGACGTGGACGAACCGCGGGTGGTGCCGGAACGCGGCGAACGGTCGGTCACCGCCCCGACGACCTTCGCGTCGGTCCGCCCGAACTATCGACGTCCGCGACGGGGCGGCTCCGGCGGGGTCGGGGCGCTCACGGGCGAGCCTCCGCGCTCGACCGCTCCGCTCCCTCGCGCAGTATCGCGAGTCGGGCGGGAGCGCGGAGGCGGTCGAGGTAGCTCGCCACGGAGGCCGGGACCCGGGCTCGCCAGTCGCCGTCACCGGCGAGCTCGGCACGGATCTGGGCGCCCTCGAATCGCTGCCGTTCGACGAGCGCGGGGCGCTCGACCCGATAGCCGGCCTGATCGAACAGCAGCTGGGTGAGCGGGTTGTTCGTGTAGACGCGTTCGAAGCGCGGCAGCAGGCTCTCCAGGTAGCGCACCCAGAGGGCATGCCGGTCGATGTCGGGGATCGGTACGGCGAGCGTGCCGGAGATCCCGGCCTCGGAGAGCGCCCCCGAGACCATCTCGAGGCGCTCGCCCGCGGTGAACGGATCGCGCCAGGTGAACGACGCCTGGGCGCTGCCGATCCCGAGGATCAGCTCGTCCGACGGGTGCTCCGCCCGCAGCGTGCGGACCACCGCGAGGTGACCGGAGTGGAACGGCTGGAATCGGCCGACCAGCAGGCCGCGCACGGGCGGCGCGATATCACTCCGGGGTCAAATCCTCGACGTCGTCGAGGAACTCGTCGATGTGCGGGCAGCGGGCGGTGAGGTAGTGACGACAGTGCGAGCAGTGCCGGTCGTCCCACGCCGGCCGCAGCTGGCTGTTGAACTCGTAGCAGGGCCGGTTCGTGAAGCGGTCCTCGTCGTCCTCCTCCTCGCCCGGCGACGGGCCGGGCAGCGGCCGGGGAGCGAGCGGCGGGTGCACGGGCGCGCGATACGGACCCTTCACGACCCCGCCGGCCGTCCCGGAGGTGCGGTCGCGCTGGTCGCCGGCAGCGGCGCGGTGTCGTCGGCGGTCCGGCTCGTCGCGTGGACCATCGCCGCCAGCCGCTCGAGCAGCGACTCCTTCTGGGAGCCCTGTCCGACGAGCGCATACTTCAGGACGTCCCGGAGCGTCCGCACCGGGATCACCTCGACCGCGCCGCGATAGCGCGTCTCGAGCACGAGGTCCTCGACGTTGTCCTCCGGGATGAGGACACGACGGATGCCGGAGTCGGCCGCCGCCTCGACCTTCGCGGTCACGCCGCCCACGGGCAGGACCTGCCCGCGCACGCTGAGCGATCCGGTCATCGCGACCGACTGGTCGACGGGGACGCCCTCGAGGGCGCTGATGACCGCGGTCGCGATCGACACCGAGGCGCTGTCGCCCTCGACGCCATCGGACGTCCCGACGAACTGGATGTGGATGTCGTAGCGCGAGATGTCCTCGCCCGTGTACTTCTTGATGAGCGCGCTCACGTTCTGGACCGCCTCCCGGGCGATCTCCCCCAGCTTGCCGGTAGCCACCACGACGCCGCCGTCCCGCGTCTGGGCGGGCGTCACCTCGGCGACGATCGGCAGCACGATCCCGGAGAACTCGGCCATCCCGGTCTGGGCGTTGATCGCCGCGAGACCGTTGACGACCCCGACCGCCGCGCCCTCGGTCGAGAACATGCGGTACTCCTTGCGCCGCTCGATGTAGCGGTCCGCGATCTGCTGCTCGAGCGAGCGGCTCGCTCGCTTGGCTCGGACGACCTGCTCGGCCCGCACGACCGGAACGCCCTCGCTGAGAGCGATGTCGCCGGCGACGCGCACGAGCCCGCCGAGCTCGCGCAGCCGCAGCGTGAGCTGCCCGGAGCGACCCGAGCGGCGCTGGGCCTCGCGCACGACCTCGAGGACCGCCCCCATGTCGAAGTGGGGGATCTTCTTGTCCTTCACGATCTCCTGTGCGACGAACCGGACGATCTTCATCCGGTTCTCCGGCGTGTCGGGCATCGTCGTCTTGACGTAGAGTTCGTAGCCGTAGCCCCGGATGCGCGAGCGCAGCGCCGGGTGCATCGTCTGGACGCTGTCGACGTTGCCCGCCGCCACCAGCACGAAGTCGGACGGGACCGGCTCGGTCTTGACCATCGCTCCCGCGGAGCGCTCGGACTGCCCGACGATCGGGAACTTGCGCTCCTGCAGCGCGGTCAGGAGCGAGTGCTGGCTCTCGATCTTGAGCAGGTTGATCTCGTCGATGAACAGCACCCCGCCGTTCGCGCGGTGGATCGCGCCGACCTCGACCCGGTCGTGGGGCGGCGTCTCGAGGCCACCGGACTGGAACGGGTCGTGCTTGACGTCCCCCAGGAGCGCGCCCGCGTGGGCGCCCGTCGCGTCGACGAACGGCGGCTTCTCGTCCGGCGTGTGCGAGACGAGCAGCTTGGCCACGCCAGCGCCGGCCTCGTTGCGACTTCCGGAGAAGCGGATCAGCGCGTAGAGGATCAGCACGATCAGGATCCCGAAGAGCAGCGCCGTCCAGTCCGGCGGGTGGCTCGCGAGCGTGATGTAGAGCGTCAGCCCGAAGACCACGAGCGCGATCACGACGAACAGGATCGTGCGCTGCTCGCGCTTCTGGGCCGCCTCCAGCTTCTGGGCGGCGACGATCTCCTTGCCCTTGCCCGACGGGACGACCCGGATCTTCGGTTCGTTGGGGTCCTCGTTGTTGGGGTAGGCGAGGATGTCCTGGAGCTGCTCCTTCGGCAGGAAATCGACCATGGCCCGCGCGAGCATGCTCTTGCCCGTCCCGGGCTCGCCGATCAGCATCATGTGCCGCTTCTGGGTCGCCGCCTTGCGGGCGACCTCGACGGCCTCGTCCTGACCGATCACTTGGTCCAGCAAGCGGGGCGGGACCTCGACCTGGGACGTCGACTGGTAGGGCAGGCCCCGCGCCCACTCGTCCAGGTCGCTGGGCGGCGTCGGTTCCACGGCTTCTGCCGACGGGGTATCCGCGCCTTCTGCCATGCCGGCTTCTCGGCCCGACGAGCGGACCGTCCGCCATCGGAACCATGCGTCGGAGTCTATAAATGCGTTAGGGCAGCGAAACGGCCCGGTAAGCGCTCGTGGCGGCAAACCTCGTCCCCACCCCGCCGGCGCCCGAGGGTCGGGCGTTATCTATCGAGCCGAACTCAGCGGGCGGGCGCGCGGCGTGACCGAACGACTCGAGGGGAAACCGGTCGCGGAGGAGATCGCCGCGTCGGTCCGCCGGCGACTGGGGAGCGGCGCGCCGGGCGCGGCCCCTCCCTCGCTCGTGAGCGTGCACCGAGGCGTCGATAGCCCGTTCCGGTTCTACCTGGCGCGCCAGGCCAAGGTCGCGGCCGGGATGGGGGTGCGGTTCCGCGACGCGGCGCTCGCCCCGGGCGACGGTCCCGAGGCGCTGACCGCGCGACTGCGCGCGCTCGACGCGGACCCGAGCGTCCATGCGGTGCTGGTCGAGCACCCGCTGCCGCCGCCCTTCGACTTCCTCACCGCGCTCGCGGCCCTGCGACCGGAGAAGGACGTTGACGGGGTAGGGGCCGCTAGTCTCGGGCGGCTGGTGGGCGGACGGCCCGTTCACGTCCCCGCGGTCGCCCGAGCCGCGATCGCGATCGCCCGGCACTACGAGGTGCCCCTCGCCTCCGAGCGGGTCGTCGTGATCGGACGGAGCGAGACGGTCGGCCTGCCCCTCGCGCTCGTGCTGACCGGCCGCGATGGAGGCATCGGAGCCACGGTGACGGTCGCGCACTCGCGCACGCGGGACCTGCAGAGCGTCCTCGCGGGCGCTTTGACGATCTTCTCCTGCGCGGGGCATCCGGGCCTGCTCGATCGATCGAACGTTCCCGAGGGTGCCTACGTCATCGATGTCGGGCTCTCGAGCCTCCCCGATCCCGACGCTCCGGGGGGATCGCGGCCGGCTGGCGACGCCGACGCCGCGGCGCTCGACGGCTGGGCGGGCGGACTGACGCCCGTGCCGGGCGGGGTGGGACCCGTCACCGTCGCCGAGCTCATGGACGGGGTCGTCCGCGCGCGCGACCTCCTCGCCTCGGTCGGGGGCCTTGCATGAGCCCGCCGGCGAGCGGCCCCGCGCGCCGACCCTCGCGTAAGCCGCCGCTGCACTGCCGCGACTGCCCGATGTGGTACGGGGCGGAGGACTCTGGCTGGGGACCCTGCTCGATCAAGCATCGCCGGGGGGACCGACGCTACCTCACGTGGGGGGGCCACGAGTGCGACGAGGGCTACTCGCCGCCCGCCGCCGCCCCGGTCATGGCCCGCGCCGACCAGTTGAGCGGGCTCCGCTCGACCTCGAGCGCGTCCGCAGTCGGATACACCTCGATCTCGAAGGCGGGCCAGGGAAGGCGGCGTGCGACCCGGCGCAGGCGCTCCGGCGCGAGCTCGACCCGCCGTCGAGCGGGGTCGACGCGGTAGTCCGCGGGGGCCAGCCGGGCGCGCGCGGCGACCCGGCGGCTCCAGCGGAGGAGGTCGACCGGACGCGGTGACTCGACGATCCCGAGCACGATCGTGCCGTCGGACGTGCGTTGGGCGAACGGCGGTGCGGTACGCTCGGCACGACGCAGCAGGCGCTGACGCAGCTGCACGCCGTCCTTGAATCGCGACGAGCAGTAGTGGACCGGGATCGACACGTGCGCCTCGCGCACGATCCGCTCCGCCAGGGCCCGGCTCCCCCGGACGCCCCAGCCGTTGCGCGGGTCGAGCCGATACCCTCGCTCGTGCAGCTTCTCCTCGTTCGTTTCCGAGAATTCGAGCTCGTTGAGATTGACGAAATCGACGCCGATCCCCTCGAGCGCGACCAATAGGCGACGCAGCTCGACCTCCTTTTCCGGCAAGACCGGGATCTCGACCCCTCGCCGGACCCCCCACGCGGGGGCCGCCGCGAGCACGTCCCGGTAGGCGCCGCCCGACGCCGCGAGCGGTCCCCACAGGTAGTGCGGGATGTGCAGTCGGAACTCGTCCAGGCCGGCCGCCGCGAGGCGTTGGAGCTTCTCGGCGTTGGGTTCGTGCGTGTAGAGATGGATATGGTGCTCCGGGCCGAACTCCTGCTTCAGGAGGCGAACGTAATGCTCGACCCGGTCGATGACGCCGAGCGGGTCGCCGCCCGTGATCCCGGTGCCCGCCGCCCCGATCGACCGGGCCTCCTCCAGGACATCGGCATCGCGTTCCACCCGTCGCTCGTTCGCATAGACAACGTCGAGCTGGTTGCGCGTTGGCGACACCGGGCAGTAGAAGCATCGAAAGCGACAGAGCCCGGTCACGAACAGCACCATCTTGCGGCCTTCGCTGCACTGGACGCAGGCCGGTGAGAGCGGGCCCCGGTAGCTCGAGGCCATCGGCAATAGCTGGAGGCCGTCGGGGACCATCGGTTCGAACGAACGCTCGGCCCTCGGTAAAAGCGTTGCCGCGAGCCCCGCGATCTGGCCCCGCCGGAGCCCCGTTCGGGGGGGGGCGGCCGGCGCTCGGGCGCGCCTCGTCGTCGACCGGACCCCCGCGCCGCATGGTGGCCGAACGCCACCAAGTGGGTCCGAGGAAGGGTCGGGGCTTAGATTCAAATCCCCCGCCCGACTGAGCGCCCGCGATCTCGGAGGGCACGCGCGATGGAGATGCAACCGGGCCAGATGGCGTACGACCGCGCGAGCACCGTCTTCTCCCCAGACGGACGGCTCTTCCAGGTGGAGTACGCGCTGCAGGCGATCCAGATGGGCGGCACCGCGGTCGCGGTGACCTACGACACGGGCATCGTCTTCGTCGCCTACCGCAACCTTCCCGTGAGCTCCCTCGCCGACGCGGGCTCGATCGAGAAGAGCTTCGCGATCGACGCCGGTCTCGGATGCGTGACCGCCGGACTGATCGCCGACTCCCGCGTGCTGGTCGAGTTCCTGCGCGTCGAGGCCCAGCGGCACCGCATCACCTACGGCGAGGCCGCCGCGTACCCGCTCCTCGGCCATGCGCTCGGCACGCTGCTCCAGCAGTTCACCCAGTTCGGCGGCACCCGTCCGTTCGCCGTGTCGCTCCTCCTTGGCGGATTCAACGACGGCGCCCCTGGGCTCGTCGAGCTCGACCCGAGCGGGGCGACGATCGGATGGAAGGCCTACGCGATCGGCCGCAACCGCCGTGCCGTCGCCGACTACCTCGAGGAGAAGGTGACCGACAAGCTCGGCGAGGAGGCCGCGTTCAAGCTCGCGGTCCAGGCGGTGGCCGAGGGCTCCCCGACCCCGTTCCAGCCCGAGGCGCTCGACGCGGCGATCCTGGAACCGGAGAGCGCGCTGCGGCGGCTCGCAACCGCCGAGGTCGCGCGCCGCGTCCAGGGCCTGCCGTTCATCGGGGCCCCGGAAAAGCGCGCGAACGGCCGCTAGGCGCGCGCGGGGGCCGGGCCTCGCCCGACCTCGCCCCCGGCGCCGGCAGGATCGTGCGGATCGCCGCGCGTAGGAGCCGCGCCGTCGTCGTCGGCGAATAGCCGACGCTCAGGTCCCAGACGGCGCCGCGGAACAGGCCGAGGACGAGGAACGCCAGCAGCTCCGCATCCGTGTCGGACGCGATACGACCCTGGCGCTCGAGTTCGGCGACGAACCGCCGCATCATCCGGCGGTCCTCGTCGTGGTCGAAGCGCAGGGCGGAGCGGATCGCGGGATCGTGGGCGGCCTCGGCCAGGATCTCGAACCAGAGCGCGGTCTCCTTCGGCTCGAGCATCCGCCGTGTCATCCGCTCGAAGTCCGAGACGAGGGCGTCGACCGGATCCGGGCGGGCGAGCGCATCGGCGATCCAGCTGCGAGCGACGCGACGACTGCCGGCCTGGATCTCCCGCAGCAGGTCGACCTTGCTCGGGAAGTAGAGGTAGAGCGCCCCCTTGCTCACTCCCAGCCGCGCCGCGACGTCGTCCATGGTCGTGGCCCGGAAGCCCTTCTCCGAGAACAGGCGCTCGGCGGCGTTGGCGATCCGCGCCCGCGCTTCCGCCTTGTAGCCGGGGACGACCTTGGGCATGGACAGCGCCCGGAAGACGCTCGCGGTATAACCGGCTTTCCGTTCCACAATATGACCGTTAGTATGAAAACTGACTTATAGTCACTTATCTGTCCCACCCGCGGGGGCTGCGGCCGAACGCGCACCATGACCGACCTCGATCCCTCCCCGGCGCCCCTCGCTCCGACGACCGTCCCGCCGTCCGCGCACCTCTCGGAGGCCGCGGCGATCGGGGTGATCGTCGGGATCTTCCTCGCGATCCTGCTCGCGGGCCTGGACGCGCTCGTGGTCGCGACGGCCCTCCCCACGATCGCAGCCTCGCTCCACGGGGCCGATGGGATCACGTTCGTGGCGAGCGCCTACCTGATCGCCTCGACCGTGGCGATCCCGCTGTTCTCCCGGCTCTCCGATCTCTACAGCCGGCGCAACGTCTTCCTCCTCGCGCTCGGGATCTTCCTCGGCGGCTCGGCGCTCGCCGGCCTCAGCCAGAGCCTGGACCAGCTGATCCTGTTCCGCGGGATCCAGGGCTTCGGCTCGGGCGCCTTCCTGCCGGTCGGCATCGCGATGGTCGCGCTCCTGTTCCCACCGGCGATGCGGACCCGCCTGACCGGCCTGCTCTCCGGCGCGGCCGGGATCTCGATCGTGGTGGGCCCGCTCCTCGGCAGTTACATCGTCGACGTCACGAGCTGGCGCTGGGTGTTCTACGTGAACCTGCCGATCGGCGTCGCCGCCCTGGTCGTGCTCGCGCTCGTCCTCGGCCCGCTCCGGGCCGAAGCGTCGGGGCGCTTCGACGGGCCGGGGGCCGCGCTGCTCGTCGGCTGGGTCTCGGCGCTCATGCTCCCGCTCGTGGAGATCTCGGACGGGGCCTGGGCCGCGAGCGCGCCGCTCGCGCTGGGGCTCTTCTCGACCGCCGCGGTCCTGTTCGTCGCGTTCCTCGTCCGAGAGCTGGGGGAGAGCGAGCCGCTGGTGCCCCTGCGGCTGCTCGGTCGCCGGGTCGTCGCCGCGACCGGGGCGATCAGCCTGCTCAACGGCATCGTCCTGACCTCGCTGATCACGCTGCTCTCGGTGTTCGTCGGTGTCGTCCTGCTGCCCGGGAACCCGAACGCCGCGGACCTGGTGCGCGACGTGATCTACTTCTTCGCGATCCCGCTCATCCTCGGCGCGGTGGCCGCCGGCGGCCTGCTCACGCGATGGCCGTACCGCGTCGTCCTCGCGCCGGCGCTCCTGGTCGGGGGCGCCGGCGGGTTGTTCCTCTACGGGGTACGCGCGACGACCCCGCTGTGGGTGCTCTCGTTCGGCTTCCTGCCCGTGGGCGGCCTCGCCCTCCCCCTCATCGTCCTCGGCTTCGGCGCGGGCATCGGCCTCGCCGGCGTCACGATCGCGATCCAGAACGAGGTGCCCCGCTCGGAGGTCGGCGCCGGCGTCGGGATCGTGCGCTTCCTCCAGAGCCTCGGGGGCGCCGTCGGGCTTTCGCTGCTCACCGTGTTCATCACCTGGCGCTCCGCCCAGGGGCGGCCGGCCGCGCCCGATCCGGGGGCGGCGCTCGGCGCGGTCATCGCCGCCTACGACCTCGTCTTCCTCGCGATGGCCCTCCTGACGCTCCTCGCCGGCGGGCTCGCGCTGCTGATCGGTGGACGGGTCGCCGCCGAGCCGCGCCCCACTAGCCCGGGGCCGGACCCGGGCGCACCCGGGCTCCGTCCAGCTCCTCCCGCAGCCGGATCCGTCGGCGGGTCCGGTGGTAGGTGACGGCGAACCGGTGCGCCTCGTCCCGCACCGCCCGCAGCAGGAGCATCGGCGGCGCGTTCGGGTTCGGCTTCATCGGCGACGACCGGTCGGTCCGGTAGACCTCCTCCTCCCGCTTCGCCAGACCGATCGCGGGGACCCGCTCCTCGAGCCCGAGGGAGCGCAGGGAGTCGACCGCGGCCGACAGCTGGCCCGCGCCGCCGTCGATGAGGAGGAGATCGGGCAGGGGCTCGGCCTCGGCCAGGCGGCGGGCGTAGCGCCGGCGCACGACCTCGGCGACCATCGCGAAGTCGTTCGTGCCCTCCACGCCGCGGATGCGGAAGCGCCGGTACTCCGATCGCTTCGGGCTCCCCCGGTCGAAGACGACGAGCGAGCCGACCCCCTCGAAGCCCTGGAAGATCGAGATGTCGATCCCTTCGATCCGGTTCGGGATCGTCGGGAGGGCGAGGAGGTTCTGCAGCGCGACGAGCACCTCGCGCGGCGCCGGGCGCGGGACGACCTGGTCGACCGTCGCGCGCGCGAGGCGCTCGGCGAGCCGACCGAGCGCGGCGTAGCGGCCGGTCGGCCGGAAGTGGACCTCGACGCCCCGCGTCCCGAACAGCTCGTCGAGCGTCGCGTCGATGCCGGCGGGTCGCGCGCCCGCGACGTAGATGCGCTCGGGCAGCTCGACCCGCGCGCCGTAGTACTGGGTCAGGAACTGGCGCAGCACCTCGCCGGGCTCGGGGAGGTCGTCGGCCGGGATCGCCACCAGGTGCGGCTCGGTCCCGCGGACCTCGCCGTCCTCGACGCGCAACAGGCCGAGCGCGACCCGCAGGCTCGCCGGGTCGTTCGGGTAGGCGAGCGCGAGCACGTCGGCGCGCCCGGTGCCGCGACCGACGACCGACTGGCGCTCCTGGAGGGCGCCGAGGCCGGCGAGCGCGTCGCGCAGGAGGCCGGCACGCTCGAACTCCTCGCGGGCGGCCGCCCGGCGCATCTCGGCCTCGACCTCGGAGCGGACGAGCGGCGCCTGGCCGCGCAGGATCCGCACCGCCCGCTCGACGTCCGCCCGGTAGTGCGCCGCGTCGATCGCGCCGATGCACGGGGCGCTGCAGACGCCGAGGTGGTAGTACAGGCAGGCGGCGCGGGGCAGGCGCACGCACCGGCGCAGCCGGAAGAGATCGCCGAGCAGCCGCTCGACGCTGCGGGCCTCCCGCGCGCTCGTGTACGGACCGAAGAGCAGCGTGCCGGGCGCCCGGCGGGGGCGCCGCACGAGGACGATCCGTGGGAACTCCTCGGCGCCCGTGACCGCGAGGTACGGGTAGCTGCGGTCGTCCTTGAGGAGGACGTTCTCCGGCGGCTGGTACTGCTTGATCAGGCTCGCCTCGAGGAGCAGCGCCTCCCGCTCGGTCGACGTGGGCACGAACTCGACGCTCGCGCTCTGGGCGACGATCGTGCCGTCCTTCCCGATCTTGGCGCGCAGGTGGTCGAGCACGCGCCGGCGCAGGCTCCGTGCCTTCCCCACGTAGACGACCTCGCCGCGCGGCGAGCGGAACAGGTAGACGCCCGGCGCGTCCGGGCCGAGGCGGAAGCCCTCGCCCGTCGCGGCGGCGAGCTGGCTCGCGGGGACGAACGCCCCGGGCGCCGGCCCCGCGCCCCCGCTCATCGGGCGCGCGCCCGGGCGAGCGGTGCCGCGCCCCCGAGCGCCGGAATGAGGAATCGGCCGGTGTGCGAGCCGGGAGCGCGAGCGACCGCCTCGGGCGTCCCTTGCGCGACGACGCGGCCGCCGGCGTCCCCGCCCTCCGGTCCGAGGTCGATGAGCCAGTCGGCCGACTTGAGGACCTCCATGTTGTGCTCGATCACGACCACCGTGTTGCCGCCCGAGCGCAGCCGGAACAGGACCTGGAGGAGGCGTTCGACGTCGGCGAAGTGCAGGCCGGTCGTCGGTTCGTCGAGCAGGTAGAGGGTCTTGCCGGTCGGCGGCTTGGCGAGCTCGTAGGCGATCTTGATCCGCTGGGCCTCCCCTCCCGAGAGGGTCGTCGCGCTCTGGCCGAGGTGGATGTAGCCGAGGCCCACCTCCGCGAGCAGGCGTAGGCGCGCGGCGATGCGCCGGTGGTGCTCGAAGAACCGGAGCGCTTCGTCCACGGTCATCGCGAGCACGTCGGCGATCGTCTTGCCCTTGAACGTGACCTGGAGAGTCTCCTCGTTGAACCGCCGACCGCCGCACTCCTCGCAGGCGATGTAGACGTCGGGGAGGAAGTGCATCTCGTATCGCAGGACGCCGTCGCCCTCGCAGGCCTCGCAGCGCCCACCGGCGACGTTGAAGCTGAACCGTCCCGGCGCGAAGCCGCGGGCCGTGGCCTCGGGCAGGCTCGCGAACAGCTCGCGGATCGGCGTCATGACGCCCGTGTAGGTCGCGGGATTGCTGCGCGGGGTCCGGCCGATGGGGGACTGGTCGATGAGCAGGACCCGGTCGATCTCGTCGATCCCTTCGATGTAGTCGTGGCGGCCGGGGCTCTCGCGGCCGAGCCCGAGGTGGCGCCGGACCGCCTTGTAGACGATCTCCTCGAGCACCGTGGACTTGCCGCTCCCCGAGACGCCGGACAGGGCGACGAAGAGACCGAGCGGGATGCGGATCGGGTCGCCCTTTAAGTTGTGCTCGCGCGGACCGTAGACCGTCAGCGCGCGATCGGTCGGGCTCGCTCGGCGCTCCGGCACCGCGATCGTCCGACGGCCGGCGAGGAACTGCGCGGTCAGCGAGCGCGCTGCGAGCCCGATGCGATCCGGCGGGCCCGAGTAGAGCACCTCGCCGCCGTGGATCCCCGCGCCGGGCCCGAGGTCGACGAGCCAGTCGGCGGCCCGCATCGTCGCTTCGTCGTGCTCCACGACGAGGACGGTGTTGCCGAGGTCCCGCAGCGTCTTCAACGTCGCCAGCAGCCGCGCGTGGTCGCGGGGATGAAGACCGATCGACGGCTCGTCGAGGATGTAGAGGACGCCGACGAGCCCCGAGCCGATCTGGGTCGCGAGCGCGATCCGCTCGGCCTCGCCGCCCGAGAGCGTGCCCGAACCGCGGTCGAGCGTGAGGTAGGTGAGTCCCACGTTCTCGAGGAACCCGAGCCGGGCGCGGATCTCCCTCACGACCTGGCCGACGATCTGCTCGTCGCGCTCGCTCAGGGGAAGGTCGCGGAACAGCCGCGCCGCGTCGAGCACCGTCATCGACGCGACGTCGGCGATCGAACGACCTTCGACCGTGACCGCGAGGCTCTCCGGCTTGAGCCGGCGGCCGCCGCACCGGCGGCAGGGGGTGAACGAGAGGAACCCGAGGTAGTACTCCTTCGCCCCCTCGCTCTTCGTGGTCCGCCAGCGCCGCTCGACCGCCGCGACGAGCCCCTCGCGCAGCCAGCCCGTGCCCCACCAATGGCCCGGGCCCCGGCTCGTCCAGCCGAGGCTGCGCTCGGAGCCGTACATCAGAGCCTTCCAGCCCTTCTCCGAGAGCTCCCGGATCGGCCGCTTCAGGTCATGGCCGAAAAGGCCGGCGAACGTCTCGAGGCCGCGGCGATCCGGCGTGAGCCCCCAGACCGCGATCGCGCGCGCGAGGGGCTTGTCCTTGTCCGGCACGATCCGATCGGGGTCGGCGTGCAGGGTCGCCCCGATGCCGAGGCACTCGGGGCAGGCACCGAACGGGTTGTTGAACGAGAACATCCGCGGCGTGAGCTCCTCGATCGAGAACCCGCACTCCGGGCACGCCCGCCGGCTCGAGAATGTCTCGCGGGCCCCGCCGGGGCGCCGGACGATCACGAGCCCGTCGCCGAGTTCCCGGGCGAGCGCGACCGATTCCGCGAGGCGACTCTCCTCGGACGGCCCGACCTCGAAGCCGTCCACGATCACCTCGATCGTGTGCTTCTTGTTCTTCTCGAGGCGGATCTCCGGGCCCGGCAGCTTCACCTCGACCCCATCGATCACGAACCGGCGGTAGCCGTCCCGTCGCAGGCGCTCGAGCACCTCCTTGTGCTCGCCCTTCATCGACCGCACCACCGGCGCGATCAGGTCGATGCGCTCGCCTACCGCGCGCGCCGCGACGCTCCCCGCGATCCGGTCGACCGACTGCGGTGCGATCTCGTGGCCGTCGTTCGGGCAGTGCGGGACGCCGACCCGCGCGAAGAGGAGCCGAAGGTAATCGTAGATCTCGGTCACCGTCCCGACCGTCGAGCGGGGGTTGCGGCTGCCGGCCCGCTGCTCGATCGCGATCGCGGGAGAGAGGCCCTCGATCGAGTCGACGTCGGGCTTGTCCATCTGGCCGAGGAACTGGCGGGCGTAGGAGGAGAGGCTCTCGATGTACCGACGCTGGCCCTCGGCGTAGAGCGTGTCGAAGGCGAGCGACGACTTGCCCGAGCCGCTCACTCCGGTGATGCAGACGAACTTGCCGCGGGGCAGGTCGAGGGAGACGTCCTTGAGGTTGTGCTGGCGGGCCCCGCGGATGCGGATCGCCCCGGTCGGTCCGAGCATCGTGCGCGGCCGCCCCTACGCCGGCAGCAGCGAGCGAACGGTCTCGGTGAGGCGGTCGAGCACGTGGGCCTGCACCCGGGTCCCGAGCTCCGCCGAGGCGCCGGTGGTGTCGCCGATCACGCTCTCGGGCCACTCGCTCTCCGAGCCCGGACCCGGCAGGAACGGGCTGCGACGGTTCGCGACGACCGGCCGCTGCGGACCGACCGTCGCCGGCGCGAGCGCGAGTACTCTGGAGGTCTCGAGCCGGCCGGCGTGCCCGTCGCTCTCGGGCGCGAGGCGTCCCCGCAGCTCGTAGACGAAGTCGTAGTCGGAGAGGACCGCGATCCGGGTCGCGGGGTACGCGCGCATCGCCTCGTCCGCCGCCTCGCGCAGCGCCGCCATGTGGCCGCGCTCGGCGTGGCCGCTCAGGACGAGGATCCGTCGCACGCCGGTGCGAGCGAGCTCGGCGAGCACGCCGGCCGCGTGGCCCTCGAGCTGGGCGATCGACAGCGAGACCGTCCCGGGAAAGCGGCGCGCGCCGGGCGCGGAGCCGTAGGCGATCGTCGGGGCGACGAGGGCGTCGACGCGCTCGGCGAGCGCGTCCGCCGTCGCTTCCGCCTGGATCTGGTCGGCCCCGAGCGGTAGGTGCGGACCGTGCGCCTCGAGGGCACCGACCGGCACGATTACGAGCGGGTTCGAGGCCAGGCGACGCTCGAACGTCCGCGAATCGAGCTCGAGCAGGCGGCGCGACACCGTCACGGACGATTCGACGGGCCGAGCGTATTTAACCCGGGGCGAGAGGTCGCGGAACGGCCGGGGGTCCTGGAGGGCGGCGGCGAGCTCTTAGTGCCGCCGGTGCTCCCGTTCGGCTTCGCGCGTCGCTACGGGGGTGCGGGAACGCTGCCGGCGGCCGGGACGGCGTCGGCCGACGCCGGACGCTTGGCGCGGGCCGCGCCGCGGCTCGCGGCGCGCCGCCGCGGGGCGCCCGCGGCGCGCGTTCGCCGGCCCGCCGCCGGCGCGGGGGCCGCGGCCTTCTTCGCGCCGCGGGCGGCGGGCTCCTTCGCCCGCGTCGGGCACTCGGGGTTGATACACAGGGTCCAGGGAGGCCGGCCCGCCTCGATCGCGGTGACGACCGGGGCGCCGCAGGTCGGGCATGGCGGATGGTCCTTGTCGAGCCGGCCGCGCTGCGGCAGCGGATAGGTCACGCGGCAGTCCGGGTAGCCGGTGCAGCCGACGAACCGCTTGCCGAGGAAGGAGTAGCGGATCTCCAGCGGATGGCGGCTGACGGGGCAGGTGCCGATCCGGAACGCGCGGTGGTGCTCGGCGCATTCCGGATTGACGCAGTAGAGCTCGGGGCGCTGTCCCCGGAACGTGATCTTGAGGCGGGGCGCCTTGCAGACTCCGCAGAGGAACTCGGGGGCGGGCTCGACGAACCCGGCGTTCGGCAGCGCGTAGGTGACCGGGCAGGAGGCCGGGTTGTTGGCGCACTGGATCCACCGGCTGCCGCGCGGGCTCCGCTGCAACAGGAGCGCCCCGCCGCACCGGGGGCAGGGCCCGACGAAGTGCTGGCGGTCGAGCGCGCCGCTCAGGGTCTCCTTCACCCCGGGGGCGTTCGCGGCGAGGAGCGCGTGCGCCTCGCGGAGCATCTCGCGCGACTCCTCGATCACCTCGGCCTTCGGCTTCTTGGACTCGGCGACGAGCTCCATGTCCTCCTCCAGGCGATGGGTCATTTCCGGGCGCGTGATCACGGGCGCGTGCGCCCGCAGCGCCTCGGTGACCGCGATGCCGGTCGAGGTCGGCTCGAGCTGGCGCTGGCTCACGTAGTGGCGGTCGAACAGCTTCTGCAGCACATCGTGCCGTGTACTCTTCGTGCCGAGGCCGAGCCGCTCCATCTCCTGGATCAGCGAGCCCTGGGAGAAGCGCCGCGGCGGCTTCGTCTGGTCCTGGACGAGCTCGATCCGGACGATCCGCACGGTCCGGCCTGTGACGAGCGTCGGCATCGCGGACTCTTCGGGCTGGGAGTACGGGTACACGCGGTACCAGCCGGGGTCGGTCAGCTGCTGTCCTTTCCCCTCGAACGGTTCGCCCGCGATGCGGATCTCGGCATGGCGTGCGATCCCGAGGGCGTCGGGCGCAACGGTCGCGAGGAAGCGACGGACGACCAGCTCGTAGACGCGGGCATGGTCCGGGCGCAGCTTCTTCGGATCGACCGCGGCGGTCGGATAGATCGGTGGGTGGTCGGTCGTCTCGGTGCGGCCCCGGCTCGGGCGGAAGGAAGGCTGTCCGAGCACGAACTCCGCGGCCTCGCCGAACGGGCCGTCCCGGAACTTCTCGACGAGGGAGCGCAGCCCCAGGCTGCGCGGGTAGACCGTGTTGTCCGTGCGCGGGTAGCTGATCAGCCCCTGCGTGTAGAGGTCCTCGGCGATCCGCATCGCGAGCGCGGCGCCGAGGCCGAGGCGGGTCGCCTCGGCCACGAACAGGGTCGTGGAGAACGGGGGCGGGGGGCGCCGCCGCGTCGCCTCCTCGCGGAAGGCGGTGACCTCGCCTTCCGTCGCGCCGCGCACGCGCGCGAAGACCGCCTCGGCGTCGTCCTTCTTTTCCCAGAGTCCGTGGGCGTGCCGGAGCGGGAAGGGCGTACCGCCCTCCTCGCCCTCGGCGTGGATCTCCCAGAACGGGCTAGGAACGAACTCCTTGATCGCCTGATCGCGCTCCACGAGCAACGCGAGAGTCGGGGTCTGGACGCGACCGGCGGACAGGAAACTCCGTCCGCGCTGGCCGGCGGTCAGCGACAGGTACCGGGTGAGCACGGCGCCCCAGAGCAGGTCGATCTCCTGGCGCGCGGCCGCGGCCTCCGCGAGGGCCTGGTCGAGCGTCTGGAGGTGGGAGAAGCTGCGTTCGATCTCCTCGCGCGTGAGCGCGCTGTACCGGGCCCGCTCGACGCGGATCGTCGGATGCACCCGCTGGAGGAGCTCGAGGCACTCGAGGCCGATCAGCTCCCCCTCGCGGTCGAAGTCCGTCGCGATGATCAACCGGTCGAAGCCCGGCACGATCGACTGGAGCGCCGAGACGATGCCGCCCTCGGTCACGCGCTTGAGGGGCGGCGTCTCGAGGAGCCGCGGGAGCGTCCCGAGCGACCACTCGCGGAACTCATCCGGATAGTCGAGCTCGACGATGTGACCGCGAAGCCCGACCACCGCGTACGGGCCGTCGGCGCGCTCGAACTCGAAGACGTTCGTGCCCGCGATGCGCGAGCGCTTCATCCGGCCATCGGAGAGCACGACCGCGATCCGCAGGGCCGTGTTGAACTTCTCCGCGACCACCAGGGTCCGGGTGGGAGCCACGGGTCAACGAGGTCGGGCGGCGTAGATAAGGCATGCCCGCGGGCACCGGCGAGAACCGGCGCCGAACGGGCGCGCGCGCGTTCGGTGCGGGCGTGCAGGGCGCCGTGAGCCAAAGCGCAAGAGAGCCGGCCGGCTGCGGAGGTCATGGCACCGCTCGAGAACCCGCCCGAGAACCCCTGCTTTGGCTGCGGCCCGCGCCACTCGCGCGGGCTCCGGCTCTCGTTCGAGCGGGGCGTCGCCGCGGACGGGGTCGACGAGCTTTCGACCCGGTTCACGCCCGAGCCGGACGAGGTCGGATGGCCCGGGCTGTTTCACACCGGCCTGCATTTCCTCGTGCTCTACGAGGTGTCCTACTGGACGGCCCTCGAGCTGGAAGGGCGGCTCATGGTCAGCACCGGACCCGGCACCTACGCGCACGAGCGGCTGCCGCGCGTGGGGCGCGCCCACGTGGCGCGGGCGCGGCTCGGCGCGCTCGCGCCGGACGGCCGGGAGGTGGTCGCCGTGTCGGAGACCGACGACGGCCGGCCCTGCGGCCGCCTGCGCACCTACTGGCGGCCCGTGTCCCGCGAGGAGGTCGCGCGCGCCCGCCTGTCGCTGCCGGCCTATTTGCTCGAATCGATACCGAGCGCGCCGGGGGACGCTCCGACCCAGACCTATAATACCCGGTAGATACCCGTCGCGCTCGCGTGCCGCGGTAACTCAGTTTGGGAGAGTGCAAGACTGAAGATCTTGAAGCCGCCGGTTCAAGCCCGGCCCGCGGCACTCCCCGGCGGCGCGCGCGGCTGAGCCGATCGCGGCGTCCTCGCGGGCCGAGGCCGGCGGACCGCCGACCAGCAGATTTATCCGTCAGAGCCCCGTTTTGTCGCGGAGTCCCGCGCCCGCCGGACCGCGTTCGGCGAGCGTACGGGTCCCGAATCGAACGGAGCAACATGCAGCGGATTAGGAGAGGGATGGGTCTCGCCACGATCGCCGGGATCGCCTGCCTCGTGCTGGCGAGCGGTCTCGCGTCGGCCGCGGGCTCGGGCTACAACCTGACGTTCAGCCAGAGCGCCACCACGAACGTCGCGGACGTCGCGCTGACCGCCCTGTCGACCAGCTACTCGGGCGGCCCCAACCTGACGGCGACGATGACCGTCGCCGGAACGTTCCAGATGAACAACCAGAACTACGAGTACGCGTTCTTCTTCGGCGGCACCAGCACCTCGAGCTCCGCGGCGTACGCCACGTTCAGCAACAACTCGACCTTCGGCTACTACGAGTCGACCACGGGCAGCGGGGGCGGCAGCTTCGGCACGATCGTCTACGGGCTCTCGAACGGCGGGAGCTCGCTCTCGATCAGTCTCAACATCACCCTCGTCGGCCCGTCCAGCGGCTTCACGGCCAACGCCTGGGCGCTCTACGGAACGCAGTCGAGCGGTGCGGTCAGCTACATCGGCAGCGCCTACACCAACTCCGGTGGCGGCAGCGGCGGCGGAGTGACCTGCACGGGCACGAGCTGCACGACCAGCGCCGGCACGCCGGCGCCGTTCGACTGGTGGATCGTGATCGTTCCGATCGTGGTCGTCATCGCGGTCGTCGCGGTGGTCCTGGTGCTCCTCATGCGCCGGCGCAAGCCGGCCGCGGCCCCCGCACCGGGCATGATGCCGCCTCCGCCCGGGATGATGCCGCCCCCACCGCCCCCGACCGGCGGATCGGTGCCGCCGCCCCCACCGGGCGCAGCGTAGATCCGACCCGCGCGAACTCCTTCCCCGGGGGGCCCTCGGGCCCCCCGCAGACTTCTTCCCGACCACGCCCCTCGCGGTGCGTGGAGCGCCGGTTCGCCCGCCTGCGACCGGGCACGGTCTCGGAGTCGGACGAGTTCTCGGTCGTCCCGAGCGACGGCATGTGCCTGAGCAGCTTCCTCGTGATCTCTCCGGCAGAGCGGGCCAGCGAGGTCCTGCTCGGGCGGGTCCACCCGGATCCGGGGTGGGCCGAGCGGGGCGCGCTCGGCCCGGCGCGAGCGGCTCGTGTCGCGGAACGGTGGATGCTGCCGTCGAGCCAGCTCCTGCTGTTCGAGTCGCCGAGCGAGGCGGCCCGCCGGATCGGCCGGGAGATGCTGGGCGTCGAGCTCGAGCCCGGCGCGCCCGCGGTCTTCTCCGAGGCCTACCAGCGACCGGAGCCGGAAGGTCCCGACCCGCACTGGGACCTCGAGTTCATCTTCCGCCCCGCCTGGACGGGGCCCGAGCGCGTGGCGCATCCGGCCTGGAGCGAGATCGGCTTCCGGGACCCGCGCCGGATCCCCGCGCGCGAGTTCGCGCGCGGCCACGAGGACATCCTCGCGCTCGTGGGGAAGCGCTCGCCGACCGACGGCTGAGCGCGGCTGGGCCGGGACCCCTAGCGCTTCGGCACGAACCAGACGTCCGTCACGAGGTACTTCGGCTCGGGGTCGAAGCGGGCCTCGACCGGCATGCCGACATACAGCTCGGACTCGACGCAATCGCGCAGGCGCACGAGCAGCAGGCTGCCCACGCCGTCGAACTCGACCATCGCGAGGTTGTACGGGGTCTCCTTCAGGAACGCCTCGCTGCCGAAGTGGCACGTCGTCCAGGAGTGGACGCGCCCCGCGGTCGGAAGGTCCATCCACTCGGTCGGGGCCCCGCAGACCATGCAGTGCGAGCGGGGCGTCGCGTAGGCGAAGCCGCACTTCGGGCGCCGGCACTTCGAGCCCCGCAGCTTACCTTCGGCGAGGCCGAGGAAGAACGGCGAGTCCTCGGCGTAACTGTGGATGTAGGCGATCGAGTACGGGTACCGGATCACGAGGCTCTCGACGCGCTCAGCGTCGCGGAAGATCGCCGCGCCGCTCCGCTCGAGCTCGGCCTGCACGTCGCGGAACTTTGTGTAGGTCGGCGGACGCGCGCGCATCAGAACCCCCGCTCGAGGATCGAGACGGTGACCGCCGAGCCGGTGCCCGCGTGGCTGTGGATCGCGCCGCGGCGGGCGTTCGCGATCTGGAGGGTCGGGTCCCCGAAGTGCTGGGCGATCGCGCCCTGGAGCTGCCAGAAGGCGAAGACGCCCTGCATGAGGCCGGTCGCGCCCACCGGGTGGCCGCACGCGATGAGCCCGCCGGACGGGTTCACGGGGATGGCGCCTGCGCGCGGCGTCGGGAAACCGTAGTCGATCCCCTTCAGGAACGGGTCGCCCCGCTCCACGAACCCGTAGCCCTCGCCGTAGCGGCAGAGCCCGAGGTCCTCGTAGGTCTGGATCTCGCTCGACGCGTAGGCGTCGTGGAGCTCGATGAAGTCGAGCTCGGTGTTCGGGTGCGTGATCCCCGCCATCCGGTAGGCCTCGATGCCGGCCGCGCGGCCCGCCCGGAAGGAGTGGATCCCCGGGTACGGCAGGTCCTCGTAGTCGCTCGCGCGCTCGTGGGGGAGCAGCGGCACCTTGCCGAACGGCCGGTCGGCGAGCCGCATCGTGTCGGTGCCGGTCCCGACCCCGATGACGCGGACCGGTCGGTCGGTGAACTCCCTGGCCCGTTCCTCGGTGCACAGGACGACGCACGCCGCGCCGTCGCTCATCGTGCAGATCTGCTCGCGGGTGAGCGGGTAGCTGATCATCTCCGAGCGCAGGACGTCGTCGACGGTCAGGCGCTTGGGGTACTGGGCGTAGGGGTTGTGCAGGGCGTTGCGGTGGTTCTTCACCGAGACGAGGCTCATGATCCGGCTGCCCTCGGCGATCGCCAGGCGCTGGGCCTCGCGTTCGTCCTTGACGCCCGCGAACTTGCGCAGGCGAAGGTACTCGTAGATGTGGCGGACGACCATCAGCGCGTAGTAGCCCGTGTAGAACCCCCCGAGCGGGAAGTCGAAGTTCGTGTCGGAGGCGAGCGCGATGAACTCGTTCCCCTTCCAGGTCGCGACCCGGCTCATCGTCTCGTAGCCGGCGCCGAGACAGACGTCCATCCGCCCGCTCGCGACGGCCTCGTACGCCGCCTGGAAGCACTCCCCGCCGGTGGCGCCGCCCCACTCGATGCGCACGGAGCCCTTCGGGTTCATCCCGAGGTAGTCCTGGACCATGCTCGCGGCCTTCAATTGGCGGGAGAAGTGGTCGGAGAAGTAGGAGATCCGGGTCCCGTCGATCCGGTCCTTCGTGAGGTTCGGGATCCCCTTGAGCGCGTAATCGTAGGCGCGCTTGACCATCAGGCGGAAGTCCATTGACGGGTGCGCCTTCGCGAATTTGGTGACGCCGCCGGTCACCATGTACACCCGGCGGCCTTTCGTGGTCGGCGTGAGTCGCTTCGGTGTTCGCCGCCGGGCGGGCGGCGCGGCGCGGGCCCGCGGTCGGGCCTTGCTACGAACCGGCAAAATGCTCCCCCGCTCGCGGCGAGCGGCGCCCGCTTCTAAAGGTTCCTCGTCCCCGCCCCGGCGCCGGAGCAACGGTTTAGCCCCGACGCCCCCTCGCCCCGGACGGATGCCGACCCGCTCCGGCCCGAAGGACCTGCTCTCGATCGCCGACCTCGCCGACGATCTCGACCGGGTCCTGGCCCGTGGCGAGCGCCTGAAGCAGGAGCGCCGCCGCGGTGTCGTGCGGGCGAGCCGGCCGGGCACGAACCTCGTCCTGCTCTTCGAGAAGCCGTCGACCCGGACGCGGGCCTCGTTCGAAGTGGCGATCCACGACCTGGGCGGTCACGCGCTGTTCCTCTCGCGGAACGACCTGCAGCTGGGACGCGGCGAGACAATCGCGGACACCGCCCGCGTCCTCTCCCGGTACGCGGACGCGATCGCCTACCGCGCGTACCGGCACGCGGACGTGGTCGAGCTCGCCCGGTGGGCGACCGTCCCGGTGATCAACGCGCTCGATGACCTCGAGCATCCCTGCGAGATCGTCGGCGACCTGCTGACCCTGCGCGAGCGCTGGCGCGGCCGCTTTCGGGGACGACGGCTTGCCTGGATCGGGGATGGGAACAATGTCCTCCACTCGCTGCTGCTCGGCGGCGCCCTCGTCGGGCTCGACCTCACCGCCGCCACGCCGCCCCGCTACGGTCCGTCCAACGAGATCGTCCAGCGGGCCCGCGAGTTCGCTAAGCGTTCGGGCTCCCGCATCGCCTTCACGACCGACCCGCGCGAGGCCGCGCTCGGCGCCGATGCGCTCTACACGGACGTCTGGGTATCGATGGGCGAGGAGGCCGAGGCGGCCCAGCGCGAGGCTGCCTTCGCCGGCTTCCAGATCAACCGCGACCTTCTGGACCTCGCGAACGACGGCGCGCTCGTGATGCACGATCTGCCCGCGCACCGCGGCCAGGAGATCACGGATGAGGTCCTCGACGGGCCCCAATCGGTCGCCTGGGAGCAGGCCGAGAACCGCCTCCATGCCCAAAAGGCGATCCTCGAGCACCTCATGCGCGCGCGGGCCCCGACCGGGCGCGCCCGCCGCTAGGCGACGGGGGTCGAGTCCGCTCGCAGGCGGACCTTGAGCAGTCGCTCGAGACGCCGCACGAGCTCGTCGGGCGGACGAAAGCCCCCGGACTCTAGCTTCAGGACGATCGACTTCTTCTCGTTCAGCTTCTTGCCGAGGTCCTCGGGCGTCCAGTGCAGGGCCTCGCGCGCCGTGCGGACGCGACGCGCCCAGTCCGGGGCGAGCTCCATCTCTCCGATCTCGGTGTACAGGTCCCGTTCCTCGAGCCGTCGCGGCCCGCTGCTCGCTCGCATCGCCCCTCCGCCGTAGCGGGGCGGCGGGGCCCCCGGGCGCGCGGCAGGCGCGGTCGGCGGCGGATCGACCGGCGTACCGAACCTCGCACAGTCCGTGCACAGGCGCAGGACCGTCCCTTCGATCCGAACTCGGCTGAGCATCTCCGCCTCGCGGCCGCACATCTCGCACAACATGGCTACCCTCGCGATCGCTCCCGAAGCGAGCGGCTGCGCCGCCGCGCCTCCATGCGGGCCCGTCCCTCCTGAGCCCGCGTCCGCTCCTCGTCGTTCGTCGGCTCGAGCGAGGGGACCGCCACGGGCCGCCCGTCGCGGTCGACCGCGACCATGGTGACGTAGGCCTGCGCGACGAGGTTCGGCGATCCGCCCTCGAGGGGCTCGGCCCGGATCCGCACCCACACCTCCATCGCGCTGTGGCCGACGCAGGTGAGCGCGGCATCGAAGTCGACCACCTCGCCGACGTGCACGGGCGCGATGAAATCGACGCGGTCGACTGACGCGGTCACGCAGTTGGTCTTGGCGTGCCGTGTCGCGGTGATGTAGGCGACGCGGTCGACCTCGGCGAGCAGGACGCCCCCGAAGACGTTGCCGGCGAAGTTCGCGTCCGTCGGGACCATGAGGCGTACGACCGACGAGCGGCTCTCGTCGGCGGTGCGGGACGCGGGCGCGGGCACGCGAACGACCTCGGAGAACGACGGGGCTCGGGCACCCCGCCGCGCGCTAAAGAGGTTTCGTTCTCGGCCGACGGCCCGGCCGGCATCGGGGCGTTTCACGACCTCGGGGGCCGCCTCTTAGGCAGGGGCGAGCTCGCTCGCACCGAGGCTCGCATCATGTCGTCCGCCCGGTCGAACCCGAAGAGCGTCCGCGCCGCACCGCCCCTGCCGAAGGCCACGTTCGCGAGCGTCGCGGTGGTCGTCTCCGACCGCCAGCGCGCGCTCGAGTGGTACACGAAGTGCCTCGGCCTCGACGCGATCGACCGGCTCGACCACTGGGTGACGGTCGGGCGCAAGGGCCAGAACGGCGTACTCCACCTCTGCCAGACCTCCGAGTACGACCCCAGCCTGCCGCTCGAGCGCGGGAACACCGGCATCCACCTCCGCCTGCCCGGCGATTTCGAGACGGCGTGCGCGGCGCTCGCCGCCCGCGGCGTCACGTTCACGGCCCCGCCCAAGAAGGAGGAGTGGGGCTGGGGCGCCATGATCGCGGACCCCGACGGCAACGAGATCGCGTTGAGTCCGGCCTAGCGCCCGCCCGGGGCCGGCGCCGGGACGCTCGAGCCGCGTCTCTCGGCGTGGAGCGCGATAATGCCTATATAGGGGTACCTTTTGGCCGCGCCCGGAGTCCATCGGAATGGCGCAGAAGCCTCACCTGAACATCGTCTTCATCGGCCACGTCGACCACGGTAAGTCCACGACCGTCGGCCGGCTGCTCCTCGACACCGGGGTGATCCGGCAGGAGGAGATCGACAAGTACCGGGCCGAGGCCGAGGCGAAGGGCAAGGCGACGTTCGAGTTCGCCTGGGTGATGGACGACCTCAAGGAGGAGCGGGAGCGCGGCGTCACGATCGACATCGCGCACCGGCGCTTTGACACCCAGAAGTACTACTTCACCATCATCGACGCGCCCGGCCACCGTGACTTCGTCAAGAACATGATCACGGGAACGAGCCAGGCCGACGCGGCCGTGCTCGTAGTCAGCGCGGCCGAGGGGGTCCAGGAGCAGACCCGCGAGCACATCTTCCTCGCGCGGACGCTCGGGGTCAACCAGCTGATCTGCGCGGTCAACAAGATGGACCGCCAGGAGGTCAACTACTCCGAGGCGAAGTTCAACGACCTCAAGGAGGAGCTGACCAAGCTGCTCAAGAACGTCGGCTACAAGGTCGCCGAGCAGGTCGTCTTCATCCCGATCTCGGCGTTCAAGGACGACAACATCAACAAGTCGAGCGCGAACATGACCTGGTACAAGGGCCCGACCCTGCTCCAGGCGCTCGACAACCTCAAGGTCCCCGAGAAGCCGACGGACAAGGCGCTGCGGCTGCCCGTCCAGGACGTCTACACGATCACGGGAATCGGCACCGTGCCGGTCGGCCGTGTCGAGACCGGGAAGATGAAGATCGGCGACAAGATCATCTTCCTGCCCAGCGGCAAGTCCGGCGAGGTGAAGTCGATCGAGATGCACCACGAGGCCGTCACCGAGGCGATGCCGGGCGACAACGTCGGCTTCAACGTGCGCGGGATCGACAAGAATGACATCCGGCGCGGGGACGTCGCGGGCCCCACCACCAGCCCCCCGACGGTCGTTGAGAGCTTCACCGCGAACATTCAGGTCCTCAACCACCCGAGCGTGATCACGGTCGGCTACACGCCCGTGTTCCACGCGCACACCGCCCAGGTCGCCTGCGAGTTCACCGAGCTCCTCAAGCGCCTCGACCCGAAGACCGGCCAGACGGCCGAGGAGAACCCCCAGACGCTGAAGACGGGGGACGCCGCGGTGGTCAAGATCACGCCGAAGCGGCCGCTCGTGCTCGAGAAGTACAAGGAGTTCCCGCAGCTCGGCCGCTTCGCGGTCCGCGACATGGGCCAGACCGTCGCCGCGGGCGTCGTCGTCGACATCAAGAAGCGCGAGTAGGCGCCGCTTCGGTCGTCCGGCGGAGGAAGGGGCCATCCATGCCGCAGAAGGCCCGCATCTCGCTGTCGGGGACCGACTCGCGCAAGGTCGACTCGATCTGCAAGCAGATCCGGGAGATCTCGCAGAAGACCGGCGTCGCGATCGCCGGGCCGATCCCGTTGCCGACCAAGAAGCTCAAGGTTCCGGTCCGCAAGGGGCCCGACGGCGGGGGTACGAGCACGATCGACCACTGGGAGATGCGGATCCACAAGCGCCTCATTGACATCGACGCCGACGAGCGTGCGCTGCGCCAGGTGATGCGGATCCAGGTGCCCGACGGCGTCAACATCGAGATCGTGCTGACCGGCTGAGCGCGCGTGTTCGCCCCGGGCGCCGGCCGACCGCTGGCGGCGGCGGCGGCCGTGCTCGTCGTGATCGCCGCCTTCGTGGGCGTGGGCGTATTCCCACGGCTGCTCGGCGTGCTCGTCGCGCTCGTGGTCGCGACCGGCCTCTGGACGTTCTTCGCGGTGTTCTTCCGCGACCCGGAGCGCGCGCCCGGCGAGGGGATCGTCTCGGCGGCGGACGGCGTGGTGCGAGCGGTCGAGCGGGAGGGCGAGCGCTGGCGGATCTCTGTCTTCATGAACGTGACGGACGTCCACGTGAACCGGCTGCCGCTGGACGCGAGGATCGAAGGCATCGAGGACGGGGGCGCGGGGTTCCGTCCGGCCTACCGGCCGGACGCGGAGCATAACGTCCAGCGCGCCTACGCGCTGGCCACGCGGCTGGGCTCGGTCGAGGTCGTGCAGATGACGGGGATCCTCGCGCGGCGACTGGTATCGTTCGTGCCGGTCGGATGGGACGGTCGCAAGGGCGATCGCTTCGGCATGATCGTCCTCGGCTCGCGGGTCGACGTGGTGTTGCCCGCGGACCGGCTGACGCCGACGGTCCGCGTCGGCGACCGGATGCGGGCGGGTACGACGACGATCGCCCGGGAGGGTTCGTGACCGACCGCTGGCGGATCGCGGCGAACCTGGCGACGCTCGCGAACGCCCTCCTCGGTCTCGGCGCGATCCTCTACGTGCTCGCCGGCAACAAGGTCTGGGCGATGCTCCTGGTCGCGAGCGCGATCGGCTTCGATGGCCTCGACGGCCTCTTCTCGCGGCGCAGTCCATCCCCCTCGAGCCCGTTCGGCCGGGTCGCCGACTCGGTCGCGGACGGCCTCACCTTCGGGCTCGCGCCGGCGTTCCTGATCGCGGTGCACACCTCCGACATCGCCCTCTGGAGCCCGTGGGAGACCGCGATGCTCGCCGCCGCGGCCGGCTACGTTGCGGCCGCCGTGGGTCGACTCGTCTACTTCACGGTCCGTGGCTACCAGCGCCCCTACTTCCTCGGCGCACCGACCCCCCAGGCGGCGCTCGCGCTCATCGTCGCGCTGCTCTTCCACGACTCGCCGGCCTTCCAGACGGTCCAGCCGCTCGCGATCGTCGTCGCCGTGGCGGTGCTCGGCGCCCTGATGGTCGTCCCGATCCCGTTCCCGAAGATCCGCCGAGAGGCCCCGCTGCGCCTGACGATGGCGGCGACGGGCGTGGCCGCGGTCGTCGCGCTCCTGCCCCTCCAGTTCCATCCGGCGGTCGCCTCAGCGCTCTATTCGGTCTCCTATGCGGCGGCCCTGTTCCTGCTCGTGGGCGTCGCGAGCTACTTCCTCGTCGGGCCGTTCACCGTCGACCGGCACCCGCCCGATGTCGCGGGGACCTGAGGATGCCGGGCGCCCGAACGCTCCACCGCGCAACGCTCACGCGGCGCGAGGCGCTGCTGTTCGAGGCGGGCGTCAAGCTCGGGGGCCTGTTCCACCAGTACTTCGGCATGCCGGTCGCCCCGCGCACGGCGCGCGGGATCGCCCGGACGATCGAACGCGCGGTGGCGCTGCAGCCGTTCGTCGTCCGGGTCCGCGCGCGCGTCCGGCCCGAGCGCGGGGGGCCGGTCGGCCCCGGCCGCTTCGCCTACCGCTACCTGAGCCCGGAGATGCTCGAGGTCGTCGTGGAGCTCCGGGACGGCCCGATCACGGTCACGGCGCGCCTAGAGCACCGCACCGACCTGCGCTATCCGCTGATGAGCGTCGAGCGGGTCGCCGTGGCCCGGCCGAGCCGGCGACGCGCCTAGGCGCGGATCACGACGGCGGAGGGCCGGGCGGCGCCACGGGCGCGGCGCTCGCCGGCGGCATCGCCGCGGGGGCGGGCTTGGGCTTGCCGCGGAGCACGACCCCGAGGATGAGGACGACGATCCCGACGATGAGGAGGACCGTTCCGACCGTCGCGAGGGCGGTCGTGATCTTGAACGTCACGACGACGGCGGAGCTCCCCGAGTAGATCACTCCCATGACGACCGTGCCGCCGTTGGGCTGGTCCAGCATGAAGCTGCCGCTCGTCCCGTTCTGGAACGTGACCCCCGAGACGCCCGAGACGTTCGCGCAGTTAGTGCCGCTACAGCTCGCGGTGGCGGCCGCCACCTCGACCGCGACCGAGCCGTTGGTCGACCAGCTGACCGCGACCGGGATCGAGCCGGTGAGCGAATAGCCGCTGACGCTGCCCTCGTAGAAGGGGGTCGACGAGGTCGAGGTCACGGTCTCGTTGCTCTGGGGCAGCAGCGGGACGAACAGGAGCGCCGCCCCGAGGACCGCGAGGATGATGCCGAGGACCACGAGGCCGCCGCGCATCCGCTGACGGGAGGTCTGCGGGCTCGTACTACTTCAAGCCGCCGGTCGCACCGGCGGGACGGGGACTCACGGACGCTCGGCGACCGGGACGTAGACCAGGTCGACCGCGCCGACGTACTTGGCGGTCGGGCGGATGAGGCGCAGGTCCTGGTACTCCTCGAGCACGTGGGCCGTCCAGCCGGCGACGCGGCTCGCCGCGAAGATCGGCGTGAACAGATCGTGCGGGATGCCGAGCAAGGAGTAGATCGAGCCCGAGTACAGGTCGACGTTGGGGTACAGCCCCTTCTCACGGTGGACGACCTCCTCGACGTGCCCAAGGATCTCGAAGTAGTGCAGATCGTGCTTCGCCTCGCCGATGCGCCGCGACCAGTCCCGCAGGATCGTCGCACGCGGGTCCTCGACCTTGTAGACGCGATGCCCGAAGCCCATGATCCGTTCGTGGCGGGCGAGGCGTTCCTTCACGATCGCTTCCGCCCGGTCGGGCGTGCCGATCTCGTCCAGGAGCTCCATCACGCGCTCGTTGGCGCCGCCGTGGAGCGGCCCCTTCAGCGTGCCGACCGCGCTCGTGACGGCGCTATAGAGGTCCGAGAGCGTCGAGGCCGTCACGCGGGCGGCGAAGGTCGAGGCGTTGAGCTCGTGGTCGGCGTGCAGGATCAGCGCGACGTCGATCGCGCGGGCCTCGAGCTCGGTCGGCTCGCGGTCGGTGAGCGCGTAGAGGAGATAGGCCGCCTGGGAGAGCTCGGGGCGGTCGCGGAGCGGCGGCAGGCCCGCCCGACGCCGATGGAACTCGCCGAGGATCGTCGGGAGCGCCGCGGTGAGGCGCTGGGCGCCGCCGATCGAGCTCGCCCCCGGCTTGCCCTCCTCGGGCTCGAACAGCGCGAGGGCGCTCACGCTCGTGCGCAGGATGTCCATCGGCGTCGCCTCGGCCGGCATCGAGCGCACCCGCTCGACGAACGCCGGCGGGAGCGTCCGCAGCTCCCCGAATCGGCGCCGCAGGTCGGAGAGCTGCATCGCGTTCGGGAGGCGACCGTACCACAGCAGGTAGGCGACCTCCTCGAAGTTCGAGCGCGCCGCGAGGTCGCGGATGTCGTAGCCCTGGTAGATCAGGCGCCCCTGCTTGCCATCGATGAAGCAGATCCGGGACTCGAGCGCGACGACGTCCTCGAGGCCCCGCTGGACGACCGACGGATCCGGCATGACGCGCCCCGTGCCCGGCCGACACGGGCACAGGTTAAGGGACTTTCGCGGCGACCGGCGCCTCCGAGCGCACCGGTGACACCTTCGCCGGCCCCTCGACGGGAACCGCCGGCCCACTGGCCGCGCGGAGGCGCGCCCGGTACGCGACCCAGGCGGCCGACCAGAGCGGGATCGAGACCAAGAGACAGCCGGCGGCGACCAGGAAGACGAGGCGGAAGCTTCCGTAGACGGCGAGTACCCCCGAGAGGCCGGCACCGAGCACGGCCGCCGCGCCCCCGAGCGCGCTGTTGACCCCGAGGATCCCCCCGGCGTCGCGCCGCTCGAGCCCGCGGAAGAGGATGAGCGAGCTCGCCGTTGTGTAGATCGCGATCGCGCCGCCGAGGATGCCGAAGACGACGAAGTTGGCCACGAAGGCGTGCGGATCGAGGAACGCGGCGAACGTGAAGCCGGCCGTGGCGAGGTAACCGAGCGCCCGGACGTAGCTGGACGAGCGGACGAGGCGATCCGGTCCGAGGCGGTTGGCGAGCCATCCCGAGAGGGGGTAGAGCAGGGTCTGGGCGAGGGTGTTCGAGAAGTTCACGAGAAAGATCGCGGCGACCCCGAGCCCGACCGAGACGAGGTACGGCGTGTAGGAGATGTTGTAGAGGTTCGAACCCAAGTTGAACAGGAACATCGCGGCCATGAGCAGCGGCAGCTCGTGGTGGATCTCCTCCTTCGCCCAGAGGCGGAAGCGGGCGAGCGCGCCGGGGCGCAGCCGCGGGCGGCGGGGGAAGAACGGGATCGCGATGTGCAGCGACGCGGAGACCTTGAGACGGGAGGCGAGGCTCTCCGGATGCGTCGCGACCGCCCGGGTGGTGGCCCGAGCCTCGCCTTCGCGGATGCCGAACCACAGGGCGATCGCGCTCGCCGCGGCGAGGGCGGCGAGCACATCGACGAGCGAGAGGAGCGCGGCATTGTTGACCGTCCACAGGTAGCCGATGATGAGCCCGATGACCGAACCGACGATGCTCATCTCCTGGAACGAAGCGTACGCCGTCGCGCGCTCGGCCGCCCCGAAGCGCTCCAGGATGAGGAGGTTCGAAGCGCTCGTGCCCGCGGGCGCCACGAGCCCGATCGCCGTGTACACGGCATAGAGCACCGGCAGCGAATCGATCCGGCTGAGGAGCAGGTAGAGGACCGCGTACCCGCCGAACGTCACGACCAGGAAGATCCGGCGGGCGGGGTAGCGGTCGGCGAGGTGGCCCCAGGCGACCGAGGAGAGGATCACGGCCGCGTTGAACACCGTCGCCGCGGTCGCGACGTCCGCCCAGCTGCCGTGCAGCGGGATCAGGATCAGCAGGGGCAGCACGACGCCGAAGCCCGCGGTCGCCGCGTTCACCGGGACGAAGGCGAGGAGCCACGGCCGCGCGACGAGCCGGGACGGCCAGGTGCGCAGTGCGGTCGCCATCGTCCGAGGCGGCGCGACGGGAGCCTTACTTAAGCGAAGTTCTGTGGAGTGGTCGGGCCGGCGCCCTCAACGCGATGTCGGTGTTTTACCGCCGTGAGACGAGTCTCAACGCTTATTAGGGGGGTCCGTTGTCGCGCGGTGTCGAGAGGGTGGCCTAGGCTTGGCTATCGGCTTCGTCCTGATCAGCACGGCGCCCGCGAAGGAGCACGAGGTCTACACCGAGCTCCTGCGGGTGAAGGGGATCGTCGAGCTCCACCCGCTGTTCGGTGAATACGACCTGATCGCCAAGGTCGAGGCCGAGGACTTCAACGCGCTCGGCCAGCTCGTGGTCGACAAGATCCGGTCGGTCGCGGGCGTCATCGACACCAAGACGCTCACCGGGATCAAGTTCTGAAGGGTACCCCATGTTCGATCTGATGGCGACCGCGGTCGATATCGGCGGCTGGCAGTTCCTGACGATCCTGTTGCTCGTCTTCGGCCTGTTCCTGATCCTGGCCGGGATCTTCACGGCGTACTTCGGGAGCGGCAAGAGCCGGACGATCGGGATCGTGCTCCTGGTCGTGGGCCTCGTCGTCGGGGTCGCGGCGGGCTATCTCTACCACACGGGCGCCCTCGACGGCGGCGCGTCGGGCCAGCTCGGCTCGCTGCTCTGGGAGTCGTTCCTCGTGATCGTGGCCGCGGTCATCGGCGCGCTCGTCGCGGTCGGGATCTTCCTGGTCGCGATCATGAAGTCGTAGGCGGGCCGCCGGCGTCGGCCCGCGGGACTAGCCCCGATGCGGCGCCGCCGCCTGGTCACCCTCACCACCGACATCGGCTCGGCCTACGCCGCCCAGATGAAGGCGGTGCTCGCCAACCGGATCCCGCCGGGGGGGATCGTCGACCTCGCGCACGATCTGCGCCCGCACGCGATCGGGGAGGCGGCTTTCCTGGTCCGGGCCATGGCCCGCGGCTTCCCACCGGGCACAGTCCACGTCGTCGTGGTCGACCCCGGCGTCGGCGGGCGGCGAGCGCCGATCGTCATCGCGACGCGCGACGGCTCGCGGCTGGTCGGTCCCGACAACGGAGTGCTGATGCCGCTCGCGTCGACCCTCGGCGGCGGATCGGCCTTCCGGATCGAGCGCGCGGGGGACCGCGCGCGGGTCGGCACGACCTTCGACGGGCGAGATGTCTTCGCCCCGGCGGCCGCCGCGCTGGCGTCCGGCGCCCCGCCCCGCCGTCTCGGACGGCCGATCCGCCCGCATCGCTTCGAACTGGCGGAGCCGCGACGTCGCGCCGGGGGGGCGACGGGAGAGATCCTCCTCCGCGACCGATTCGGGAACCTGATCTCCAACGTGCCCACGACCTGGATCCCCGCAAAGAGCCGGGCGCTCCTCGTTGGCCTGGCCGGGCGGCCGCGCCGGCGCCTCCCGTTCGTGACGAACTACGAAGCTCTCGCGCGGGGCCGGCTCGGCGCCCTCGGATCGAGCTTCGGGCTCCTCGAGCTCGCGGTGGGTGAAGGGGATGCCGCCCGACGCCTCGCCGCCGACACCGGCACCCGCCTTTCGTGCCGCTGGGTCGCCGAGCGGGCGCCGACGGGGCCGTCGACCCGTCGCCGGGTGAATCGGTAAATACGAACGGTGCCCGTCATCGGGCGAGCGCCTCGATCCGGGCCATGGCCAAGCGCGATTACTACGAGGTCCTGGGGCTCGCGAAGACCGCGAGCCCCGAGGAGATCAAGCAGGCGTACCGGCGGCTCGCCCGCCAGTACCACCCGGACGTCGCCAAGGAGAACCCGAAGGCCGCGGAGGAGAAGTTCAAGGAGCTGTCCGAGGCCTACGAGGTGCTCGCCGACCCCGAGAAGCGCCGTCGCTACGACGCCCAGGGCTTCGGCGCCGTCGAGAGCGACTTCGGACCGGGCGGCTTCACCTGGCAGAACTTCACGCACGCGGGCGACCTCGAGGACCTGTTGGGTTCCTCGGCGCTCTTCCAGCAGCTATTCGGCTCCTTCGGCTCCCCGTTCGGCGGAATGCGGGGCGTCCCGTCGAACCGGGGCAGCGACATCGAGGTCGCGGTCCGCCTGCCGCTCGCCGCGGCAGTCGACGGCGCCCAGCCGACGATCGAGATCCCGAAGATCGGTCCGTGCCCGGACTGCCGCGGCACCGGGGCGCGCGGGGGCACGGCGCTCGAGACGTGCCCGGAGTGCGGCGGCTCGGGCCAGGTCCGCCGCGTGCGACGCAGCGGCTACACCCAGCTCATCACGGTCGGCGAGTGCCCGAAGTGCCACGGCTCGGGGCGGCGCATCCTCGAGAAGTGCCCGACCTGCGGCGGGAGCGGTCGCCAGCGCTCCGTCGAGCGCCTCGAGGTGACGGTGCCAGCGGGCATCGAGGACGGGGCGGTGCTGCGCATCCCCGGCCACGGAGGCGGCGGATTCGACGGCGGACGCGCCGGTGACCTGTTCGTGCAGGTCCTCTTCGAGCCGGCGGACCACCTGCGCCGCGAGGGGCTCGACGCGTACACCGAGACGACCGTCCCGCTCGCCGTCGCGATCTTCGGAGGTGAAGTGACGATCCCGACGATCGAGGGGCAGGCGGTGCTCACCATCCCGGCCGGGACCCAGCCCGAGGCCCAGCTGCGGATGCGCGGGCGAGGGTTCCCGCGGTTCCGGGGCGGGGGCCGCGGCGACATCTACGTGACGGTGCACGTGGAGATCCCTCGTTCCCTCTCCTCCCACCAACGCGAGGCGCTGCGGGAGGCGCTGGGCGACGGGGGGACAGCGCCCGGCGGCCGCCGGGAAGGGTTCTTCCGGCGCCACGGCTCGGGCCGATGACGGACGATGACGGCTCGCGGCCGGACGGCGAGCCGTACTTCGCCGAGCGGCCCCGATCCCGCCCGCGGCCGGCCGAGCTGCGCTTCCTGTACCGGGGCGAGCTCCTGTCGTTCCGGGTCGACCGGGGCGTCTTCGCTGCCCACCGGCTGGACCCCGGCACGGACCTGCTGATCCAGAACCTGGGCGTCGGGCCACGGGACCGCGTCCTCGATCTCGGATGCGGCTGGGGGGCGGTCGGGGTCGCGGCCGCGGCGAGCGCGAGCGAGGGGCGCGTCATCCTCACCGAGGTGAACCGGCGCGCGGCCCATCTCGCCGAGGAGAACCTCGCGCGCAACCATCTGACGAACGCGGAGGTGCGCGTCGGCCCGTTCTTCGAGCCGGTCGTCGCGGACCAGTTCGACACGATCGCGACGAACCCCCCGTACCGGGTGGGACGCCGCCACGTCCTGCGCATCCTTTCAGAGGCACCGGCGCATCTTGCCCCCGGCGGTCGTCTGCTCCTCGTCGGCAAGGGGAGCACGGGCATCCGCTACTACCAGGCGTGGCTCTCGGACCACTTTCCCGGAACCGTGACCGTGCTCGATCGGGCATCCGGCTACCGGGTGCTCGAGGCCCGCCGCGCGGCCGCCAGCCGCCACAGGTAGAGCCGGGCCAGGTGGCGGAGGTAGTTCGCGGACTCGCGGCCGCCGAGCTTACTGTGTCCGGCGAGGCGGGGCCGGAACGTGATCGGCACCTCGAGGTGGGGGGACGGGCGGCACTTGACCAGGACCTCCAGCGCGATCTTGTAGCCGACAGGGGCGAGCGGCGCGCGGTCGAGCACCGAGCGGCGGACGGCAAAGAAGCCGCTCATGGGATCGCGCACGTCGCTCAGGGGTCGCGCGAGCAGCCGCGCGCCCCAGGAGACCAGGCGCCGCAGCGGGGTCAGTCCCGGAGCGGTCCCCCCCGCCACCCACCGGCTCCCCAGGGCGAACTCGGAGCCACCGCTGGTCACCGCCGCCACCAGGGCGGGGACGTCCTCGGGCGGGTGGCTGCCGTCCGCGTCCATGACGACCACGACCGCGCCGCTCGTCCGGGCGATCCCCGCGAGGACCGCCGAAGCGAGGCCCCGCTCGCCGTGCCGTTCGAGGACCTGGGGGACGGGCGGACCGGAGAGGCCCCGGGCGAGCTCCGCCGTGCCGTCGGGCGACGCGTCGTCGACGACCGTCACCTCACCGCCGAGGGCCGCCACGATCGGGGCGAGGCGAGGGTACAGCTGTGCGAGCGCCTCGCGCTCGTTGTACGTCGGCAGGATGACCGATACCGCCGGACGGCTGGCCACGAACGTGTACGACCGTCCCCCGGCTACATCCCTCTTCGCCCGGCGGCCACCGGACCGGCGCGCGCGCGCCGCGCCGCCGAAGCTCTTAAAAGGACGGGTCGGCTCGGCGGCCGCACCCTCGGACCGAGGGCCGCGCGTTGGACGACGGGCCGGCGCGGTCTCGTGTCGCGGGGCGCCCACGGGGAGTGAACTCCGCGCCCAAGGAGTCGAAGGAAGCCGAGACGCCGACCGCCGCGGCCGACGCGGACGCCGGGGCGGAGGCCCCGACGGAGAAGGCGGCCAAGAAGGAGCGCGGCGGCAAGTCGCGCGAGGGCAAGGACGCCAAAGAGCCGAAGGAGGCCAAGAAGGCGAAGGTGGCCCCCGGCGTGACCGGCAAGGTCGCCAAGTTCGTGCCGGACAACCCCAACTTCCGCTACATCGTGCGCGTGGCCAACACCGACCTCGACGGCACGCGGCCGGTCCGGCTCGCCCTCACCGGCGTTCGCGGCGTGGGGCCGCGGTTGGCGGAGGTCGCCTGTCGTCTGTCCGGGGTCGTCGCGACCGAGCGTATCGGCAACCTTCCCGAGGCAACGGTCGAGGGGCTGGAGAGCACGCTCGGCTCGCTGCCGGCCAAGGTCCCGCCGTGGATGATCAACCATCCCCACGAGCCCGTCCAGGGCGAGTCGATCCACTACATCGGCGCCGATCTCGATACGCGACGGCGCGACGATGTCAACCAGATGAAGATGATCCGCAGCTACCGCGGGGTGCGTCACGAGCGGGGCCAGAAGGTTCGGGGCCAGCGCACGCGCTCGAACGGCCGGACGGGCATGGCGGCCGGGGTGCTGAAGAAGGCCGCGAAGGAAGCGGCGGCGGCCGCGTCGCGCGAGGAGTCCGCGCCGGCTGCGCCGGCCGCGCCGGCGCCCGCGGCCAAGAAGGAGTGACGCGGCGATGGGCGATCCCAAGTTCCTGCGCCGCACCTACGACAAGCCCAAGCACCCGTGGGAAGCGGCGCGCATGGACGAGGAGCGCAAGCTCCTCGAGCGCTACGGCCTGAAGAACAAGCGCGAGCTGTGGAAGGCCCAGTCGATCCTGCGGGGCTTCCGCGGTCAGGCGCGCGAACTGCAAGCGCGGCTGCGGACCGGCGAGCCGCAGGCGCAGCGGGAGACCGAGCAGCTCCTCGCCCGCCTCACCCGCCTCGGCGTGCTCGCCGCCGGCACGCCGACGATCGACGATGTCCTCGCCCTGACCACCGAGGATGTACTGCGCCGCCGCCTCCAGACGATCGTGACCGGCCGGGGGCTCGCGCCGACCGTCACCGGCGCGCGGAAGTGGATCGTGCACGGGCACTTCTCGATCGGCGACCACCGGGTCACCCGGCCCGGCTACCTCGTCCGGCTGGACGAGGAGGGCCAGATCGCCTACGCCGGTTCGAGCCCGTTCTCCGACGACGACCACCCGATGCGCTCCGCCCTGCGCGAGCGCCTCGCCGCGAAGGCGGCACCGCCCGAGGCTCCGCCCCTCGCGGCGGAGGAGGGACGCTAGGCGATGGCGAAGATCGGGATCGCGCACATCTACGCCAGCTACAACAACATCCACATCACGGTCACCGACATCACCGGCGCCGAGACCCTGGCGAAGGCGACGGGCGGGATGGTCGTCAAGGCGGCGCGGGACGAGTCGAGCCCGTACGCCGCGATGAAGGCGGCCGACCAGATCGCGGCGGTCCTCAAGGAGAAGGGCTACGAGACCCTCCACGTGCGCGTGCGCGCGCCCGGCGGCAACCGCTCCCGCTCTCCGGGCCCGGGGGCCCAGGCGGCGATCCGCGCGCTCGCCCGCGCCGGCGTGAAGATCCAGCGCATCGAGGACGTGACCCCGATCCCGCACGACGGCACGAAGCCGAAGGGCGGGCGTCGCGGCCGGCGGATGTGAGCCGATGCCGGTCACGATCCAAGAGCTGAAGCCGCGCTCCACCCTGCTCGAGTTCGAGGGCCCGAGCGCCTCGCAGGTGAACGCCATCCGGCGGACGCTGCTCGCCGACGTGCCGAAGCTCGCGATCGAGGACGTCGAGTTCCACCTCGGCCCCATCCGCGACGAGGCGTCGGGGAAGGACTACGACTCCTCGACGAGCATGTTCGACGAGGCGGTCGCGCTGCGGCTCGGTCTGCTGCCGATCCCGACCGACCTCGGCCAGTTCCACCGCAAGGCAGAATGCACGTGCGGCGGCGCGGGCTGCCCGCACTGCCAGGTGATCTACTCCATCGACCGCAAGGGCCCGTGCACCGTCTACGCCAAGGACGTCGTGCCGCTCGGCGACGCCTCGCTCGCGATCCTCGAGCCGGACGTGCCGATCGTGCGCCTCGGCGCCCGCCAGGCGCTCCTCGCCTACGCGACCGCGGTCGTGGGCAGCGCCCGCGATCACGCAAAGTGGCAGGTGGCCCACGCGGTCGGGATGTACCCGCGGCCGCACGTCCACATCGCCAAGAAGGAAGGGTGCAGCGACGCCTGCCTGAAGCGGACCGCGGCGAGCTGCCCGGTCCACATCCTCGAGTTCTCCGGCGGCAAGCTCTCCGTCACCGACGAGCCCCGGTGCATCGACTGCGGGGCGTGCGAGCAAACGTGTGAGCACGGCTCGATCAAGATCGAGCCCGACGACGAGCGCTTCTTCCTGCGCTTCGAGACCGACGGGTCGCTGACGCCGCGCGAGGCGCTCCGCTACTCGCTCAAGGAGCTCAAGCGCCGGTTCGAGGACCTGCGCGAGACCCTGCAGTCGATCCCGTAGCGCGGCTCGGGCTCGTCCAGTCGTAGCGCAGGATCGCTGCGACCCGCCCGAGCGCACCGAGGCGCTTGCCGGCCTCGCCCTCGTCCTGGACGACGAGAATGCGCGCCCGGGCCGCGCGCGCCCGGTCGAGCGCGGGGGCGAGGGTCGCGTCGGCGAGCAACGACTCGGACACGAGGATCAGCTCGACCGCTCCCGCCGCGACGGCCTCCGCGACCTCGGCGGGCCCGACCGCGGCGCGGACCCCGCTGGCGAGCGAGCGGACGAGCCGCTCGACGACCTCCGCTTCCTCGGCGGCGACGCTGCCGCGCAGCACCTCGGAGGCCCGGCCCGAGCGCAGCAGCTCATCGATCCCGACGCGCCCGGATTCCGCGGTCGCGACGACCGTCAGCTTGCGGTGCAGCGCGGGGTCGGCCTCCGCGAGCCGCCGCTTGAGCTCCTCCTTCAGGAAGCCGGGCCCCGCGACGATGACCGCGGTCGCGCCCGCGGCCTCCCGCTCGATCAGTCCGAGGAGCTCGTCGACGTAGGCGCGCCGGTCCTTCTCCCCCTGGGTGCCCTCGTAGCGCTTGCCCGCGATGGTCCGGCGCACGTCCGCGACCGGCTCGATCGCCCGGCCTCGGAGCCGCACGATTGCCGAGTCCCCCCAGTCGACCGCGGCGATCAGGACCGTCGGCTCGCCCGCCCCGCGCAGCCCCTCGTCGAGCAGGGTGCGCTCGGCCGCGGTGGGCTCGGGCTTGATGACCGTCACCTCGTCGCCCTCAGTCAGATCGAGGGTGTGGTGGCGGCCGACGTCGAACGGACCCTCGACGATCGGACCGGCGATCCGCACGTGCCGGGAGAAGCCGTGGAATTCGACCTGCTCGGCACGCACGGCGAGGTAGACGCGCCGGCGCGCCCGCTCGGCGCCCGCTACGTCGGGGGGTGCCTCCGGGTCGCGGCGCGTGGTCGAGGCGCCGACGATCTCGCCGGGTCGCACCAGGCGCGCGATCCGCCACAGGTCGCTGGGGGTCTCGAGCCGAAGCCGGAAGCGGCCGGTAGCCGCATCGTGGTGGAGCAGGCGCACGGTCGGTCCCCGGCGGGCGCGGGGAAGGGCGCGGAGTACATCCTCGTTTCGATGGGGCGCCGGTCCCGCGTCGCCGTCCGCGCTTCGGAAGGCTTATCGCGCGGTGGTCGGGTCGGGTCGGACGCGGGGGAGGGGGCTCCTGAGCCGATACGGCGACCTCTTCGGGCGGCCGTCGTTCCGGCCGTTCCTAGCGGTCGGGGCGCTCCAGTTCGCGGCACCGTCGACCGTTCTCGTGATCCTGATCTACGCGGTGACAATGGCCTACCCGGCGGCCGACCGCGCCACCTACGCGCCACTCGCGCTCGCCTTCCTCGGCCTATCCTCGGCCCTCCCGACCCTCCTGACCGCGCTGTTCGCCGGGGCGATCGCGGACCGCCACGATCGCGGCGAGCTGATGCGCACGATCAACATGATCTCCATCCTCGCGACCGCCGCGGCGACCGCGGACTTCCTCTTCGCGCCGGGGGCGCGCGTGCCGGTCCCGGGCCCCGCCGGCTTCTACCTGCCCCTGTGGCTCCTGCTGACCTACCCCTGCTGGGGCGCGATCGTCGTCACCTCCACGCTCTTCCGGCCGGCGTTCAACAGCTCGGTCCCGAAGATCGTCGACCCGGTGGACCTCGGGCGGGCCAACGGCGTGATCTACTCGACGGCCGCGATCCTCTCGGCGGCCGGCACGCTCAGCGTCGGCGGCCTGTTGAGCGTCTCGAGCGCGACGTTCGCCTTCGTCGTGCCGTTCCTGCTCTTCTTCGCGACCCAGGCGACGCTGCTGCTCGTGCGGGCCGACCTCTCCGTGCCGCGCTCCGGGCGTCGACGCGCGGTCCTCTCCGAGGCGAAGGAGGGCTTCGTCTACCTCGGACGGCGACGCGAGCTCCTTCAGATCACGGTCGCCGCACTGCTCGTGAACTTCTTCAGCGCGGTCGCGCTCGTCGAGCTGGGCCTGTACGTCGGATTGTGGCTCGGCCTGTCCGCCGGCGTATGGTACGGCGCGATCGTCACGGCGTCGACGCTCGGGGTCGCGGTCGGCTTCGTGCTGATCTCGCGCTTCCGCTTCGAACCGAGCGCGGGCCGGACGATCATCGCGTTGACGGCCTGCATGGGGCTCGCGCTGTTCGCGCTCGGCCTCGTGCGCTCGATCTGGCTCGCGCTGCCGATCATGTTCGTCTACGGGATGATGCCGGGGATGATCCAGACGGTCGTCCTGTCGACGATCCAGGCGACCGTGCCCGACGCGATGATGGGGCGGGTCTTCTCGGCGGACGAGGTCGGCAGCTACGCCCTCGTGCCGTTCGGTCAGGGCACGGGCGGGCTCCTCACCCTCGAGATCGGGGTCCAGGGCACCTACCTCGCGGCCGGCGGGGCGATCGGGGTGTTCGGCCTCGTGATGGCGACTGGTTTCGGTGCGCTGCGCCGCCTCGGCTTCCACCCCCGCTCGGCCGAGCCCGTGTCGGCCGACGGGGAGGCCGCCGCGAGCAGCTAGTCAGTCGCGCCCCGGCGAGACCGGGATCTGTTTGCGGGAATACCAGCCGTGCGACGGGCCGAGGCTCCGCACGAAGCCGAGCCGCTCGTAGAGCCGGATCGCGCTGCCGTTGCCCTCGGTGACATTGAGGACGATCGACGTCTCCCCGCGCTCGCGCAGGCGGTGGATCGACTCGACCAGCAGCGACCGCCCGAGACCGCGCCGCCGATGGGCCGGATCGACCATCACATCCGCGATCAGCGCGCCGTACGGCGCGCGGACGACCAGCACCGCCCCCACGAGCGCGTCCGGTTCCTCCGCGACCGGGGACGCCCAGGGCAGGAACTCTCCCCATCGCCCGGCGAGGAGTTCTGCGACGTCGTGGGAGGCATCCACCGTCGGATCGAGATCGGTCAGGAACAGGTAGCGATCGAAGTGGTCGGTGTACGCTCGCACGTGCATGCGGGCGAGGGCGAGCGCATCGTGGGTGCGGGCGGAGCGGAGGCGCGCGGGCGCGGGCTCGGAGAACGGCGGGGTCGGAGCGTTCGGGGGAAAGCGCATCTCCGAACGACCGAACCGTCCGAACCCGAGCGACTCCATCAACGCCGCCTCGGCCTCGTCGGAGAGTCCGGCGTGTCCGCCGGGCGCGAAGGAGATCGGCCCGGCGCGCTCGGCGATCGCCGCGTACAGCTCCCGGTAGCCCGCGGCCGACTGAGCTCCCGCCCTCCGATGCGCGATCGTGACCATCGCGCCGAGCGCGGAGGGCGGGTCCCAGATGGCGATGGCGACCGGACGGTCGCCGTCCTTGAGCAGGACGCCCAGGGCCGTGCCCGCCCGCACGTCGGCCTCGAGCGCGGAGCGGAACGGCAGCGCCTCCTCCACGGGCGGACCGCGCGAGCGCAGCGCGTCGAGCGCGAGCTCGATCGCGGACGCACGGTCCTCGCCGAGCGACATCGCCGTCGACATCTTCCTCGCCGAGGTCGGGCCGGCTCATCATCCTGCCGACCGCGCTCCCGAAAAGGTAGTTAGGCGGGAGGGGTACCCGGCACCGTGCCCGACGCGATCGCTCCCATCGACCGTCTGCTGCGCGAACGCCACCTGTTGCGCCATCCCTTCTATCTCGCCTGGTCCCGCGGCGAACTCTCGCGCGCGACGCTGAAGGAGTACGCGGGCCAGTACTACCACTTCGAATCGAACTTCCCCCGGTACGTGGCCGCGGCCTATGCGAAGCTCACCGACCCGCGCCAGCGCCGCGTTCTTCTTGGGAACCTCACCGACGAGGAGGGACGGGACCCGACGCACCCGGAGCTGTGGCTCGACTTCGCGCAAGCGCTCGGTCTCTCCCGCCACGCCGCCGCGAGCGCGACGGCCCTCGCGCCGACGCGCGCGCTGCTGCGGGCCTACGAGCAGCTGACCGACGCCGGGAGCGCGAGCGCGCTTGCGGCGCTCTATGCGTACGAGTCGATCTTCCCGGCGATCGCCGCCGAGAAGTCGCGCGGGATCCGTGCCTTCTACGGTCTCGACGCGCCCGCCGCACACGAGTTCTTCCGCGTGCACACCGGCGCCGACGTCGAGCATTCGGCGGCGGAGCGGAGGATCCTGCGTTCGGAGATCGCCGGCCGCCCGGAGGCCGCGCGCGCGGCGCTCTCGAGCGCGGGCCGCGCGATCGGTGCCTGGTGGCGGTTCCTCGACGGGTTCCCCTGCCACTAGCGACCGGGAACGCGCGCCGCGCGCGCGCGAGCGCGCGGGGGCTGCGCCTATCGACATCGGCAAGACCCCCAGCCCGCGTCGCATCGGCCATGTCGCTGTTCGTCGTCGAGCATCGCCACCCGGCCGACCGCTGCCCCGCGGGCAACCCCCAGATGGCACCGTTCCTGCTGCAGATCCTCTCGCCGGCCAACGCCCAGAAGGCCGGGCTCACGCTCGTCGGCGACGCGGTCGCGCGCGGGCAGCACCACCTCTACGTCCTCATCGAGGGGCCGAGCGAGTCGGCCGTGCGCAGCTACCTGGGACCGTTCGCCCAGGCCGGCAGCCTCGACGTGATCCCCGCCTCTTCGTGCGAGGAGGTCGTGAGCCGCGGCGCCTGCTGAGCGTCCTTTCCCCGGCGGGCACGCCGCCGGGACGTGGCGGAGCCCACGCTGGAGCTAAAGGGCCGAGGCGGTTCGGCGCCCGCGGACCGATGCCGGGCACCGAGGGGAAGAAGGCGGCGACGTCGACCGCGGGGGTGCGCGCCGGGCGCGAGCCCGAGGTGAGCCCGCTGCTCCCCGACCTCGTCCTGCCCATCGAGGCGCGGGACCACCACCGCAACGCCGCGAACGCACGCTGCTCGCTCGTCGAGTACGGCGACTACGAGTCCCCCGGGTGCCGGGCATCGCTCGGCGTGGTGCGGGAGCTTCTCGACGACCTCGGGGACGAGCTGTGTTACGCGTATCGGCATTTCCCACAGCTCGAGGTGCATCCGCACGCCGCCAGCGCGGCCGAGGCCGCGGAGGCCGCCGACCTCCAGGCGAAGTTCTGGCTGATGCACGATCGCCTGTTCGATCATCAGGACGAGCTCGCGCCCGCCCTCTACCGGCGGCTCGCAGCGGAGCTGCCGGTCGACGTCGCCCACTTCGAGCGTGACCTCGCCTCGGGCGCGCCGGCCCGGCGCGTCGCGGGGGATCTCGAGGAGGGGCGACGGCTCGGCGTCGTCGAGACCCCGACGTTCTTCGTCAACGGCCGGATGCACGTCGGCTCCTACGAGTTCGAGGCGCTGCGCGCGGCGCTCGTGGCCGTCCCCGGCGGCTAGCCGGCCCTCGGCCCGCGGCGGTCGGCGCTCGCGCGCCGGCTGGTTCATATACGTGCGAGACGATATGTCAATCGTCAGACAAAGCTAGGGGGATTGTCTGACGGGCATGACCGACACGTCGGAGCGGGTGACGGTCCGGATCCCGCAGGAGCTGCTCGAGAAGCTCAAGCAGCTCCAGCAGACGAAGGGGACCCCGACGATCTCCGACACGATCCGCGAGGGGCTCGAGCAGTACATCGAGCTCCACCTCCCGCCGCAGAACGTTCGCAAGGTCGTGGTCGAGCTCTCGCGGCAGGACAACAGCCGCCTCGAGGAGTTCGTCCGGGAGGGCAACTCCGTGAGCGTCGACGATGCGGTCCGCTCCGCCGTGCGCGAGTACATCCGCGGCCGGCTCGAGCAGCTGGGCCCGCCCGCGCGGACCCACCGACGCGAAGGGGAGCCGCTGACCGCCGAAGGCTCCCCTCCGCCCTAGGCGGTGGGCGAGCGCATGAGCCCCGACGGCAAGCCACCCGAGGCATGGGCCTCGCTCGCGCTCTCGCCGCCGGTCGCGGTCGTGGGGCTGGGGGGCGCCGGCAGCGAGGCGGTCCAGGACCTCGTCAGCCTCGGGATCCCGGGCGTCCGAGCGTTCGCGATCAACAGCGATGCCAAGCACCTGCTCCGCATGGGCGTCGAGGAGCGGATCCTCATCGGCACGCGCGAGCTGCGGGGGCGGGGTTCCGGCGGGGATCGCGCGTCGGTCCTGCGCGCCGCCGAGGAGGGACGCGAGGAGATCCTGCGGCGCCTCGCCCCGTTCGAGATCGTCTTTCTGCTCGCCGGTCTCGGCGGCGGCACGGGCAGCGCGCTGCTGCCGTTCCTCGCCCGGGAGCTCCGCACGACCGAGACGCTACCGGTCCCGGTCGTCTTCCTGCCGTTCCAGGTCGAACTGGACACGAACCAGGGCCGGCGCGAGAACGTCGAGGCGACGATCGGCGAGCTCGAGGAGATGGGCGGCCTCCTGCTCGTGCTCAACAACGAGAAGCTCCGGCGCTTCGAGTCGCTGCCGATCCACCGGGTCTTCCATGTCCGCAACGCCTACCTCCACTCCCTCGTCTCGAGCCTGGTCGACATGGTGGAGAACCCTTCGCAGCTCAACGTGGACTTCGCCAGCCTCAAGAACCACCTGCGCGAGGCCGGTCTCTCGACGCTGATCGTCGGGGAGTACCACATCTCCGAGCCCGAGCGGCTCGTCCACCAGGCGCTCAGCGACACGCTGCTCGACTACCACCTCTCGGAGCTCCCGAGCGCGCTCGTGCACCTGGACGGAGGCGCCAACCTCACCCTGCGCACCCTCGATCGGGTCCTGCGCACGCTGCGCCAGCGCCTCGGGGAGCCGAAGCACCTCGTCTTCGGCACCCGGGTGCGCCCGGAGCCCCGCGAGGTCGTGCGCCTCACCGCCGTCATCGGCGGCTTGCGGCCCCGGAGCGTGCGCGACGCGCTGCGCCCCAACGGACCCCACGAGGGCCCGCTCGTCGCACGCTAGGGGCGAGGCGGCGCGGGACGCGCCGGCGCGCGCCGGTCGAGCTCGCCGTGGACAAGGTCGATCACCTGGGAGGCGCGGAGCGAACGGGGCCCGACCGAGAGCCGGGGGACCCCGCTCGCCCGGGCGATCGATGCCTCGAGCTCGGAGGGATCGTACGGGTCGGAGAGGAGGGCACCCACGTCCCCGGCTCCCGGGTCCCATCGTTCGATCGGCTCGCCCGCCTCGGTCAGCCACACGGCGCCCGGCCGCTCGAGGAACTCCCGCAGCGCCGGATCCGGCGCGACCGGCCCCACCGTCAGACCCGGCGACGCCTCGAGGGTCCGGTCGACGCCGCTCGAGCGGCTGAGCGCGTTCTTCAACAGGGCCGCGGTCGACCGCTCGTCCGGATTGAGGTAGCGCAGGCGCGCGCCCACCAGGTCGATCCGCCGCGCGGCCGGCGGGGGCTCGGCCACGAAGAGCACCGTGACCTCGGTGTCCCGTCGGAGATCGTTCGAGAGCGTGAAGGCGGTCGACACCGCCCGGGCGATCTCGTCCATCCGCCCCGCGCCGCCGGCCAGGTCGTTCAGGCTGAACCGCCCCGAAACGGGGACCCGGTGGGCGAGCAGCAGGAACCGCCGCACGTGGACGCCGAAGCGACCGGTCGATTAAGGGTGCGACGGCTCCGGCCGGGGCCCGGGGCGGGGCCTACAGCGGGTCGTCGCGGCGTCGGGGCCGCGGGGCCGTCGGCGGGGGCGGCAGCGGGTTCTGCCGGCGCTCCAGCCAGACCTCGTCCCCGAGCTCATGGTAGACCGCGTGGGCCGCGATCCCCGTGCCGTGCTCCCCGTGCGGGAGGCGGAACGCCCCCGAGCGGTTCGCGTTCGAGGAATACACGACCTCGGCCTCGCCGGCGGCGGCCATCGCCGCGCTCTCCTGCCGGGCGAGCTCGAAGATGCGGTCCTTGCGGAACATCCAGTAATGGATGCGCCACTCCCGGCCGTCGTAGAGCGTCGTCTCGTCGCGCTCGGTCTCGAGGATGCCGGTGTCCTCCAGCATGTAGAACGTGTCGCGATCGTCCGGCTCGAGGACGTTGTCGATGATCCGCTCGTTGAACCCGAAGAAGTTGAGGACATGGGCCGCGATCGAACGGGCGTCCTCGGGGCGCATCCCCTCGTGGCCGACGGATCGGCGGATCGCCTTCGCGAGCGAATCGAAGTCGACCGGCCCGGACGCATCGCCCAGCGCCGCATCGGTCGGAAGGCCGACCCGGGTCGTCCGGACGTCCTCGTCGGTGCGCAGCGGGACCGGGTTGCGAAGGGTGTACCGGCGGCTCGACGCCTTCGGCTCGCTTCTGGGGTTCCGCATGCCCGTGTCTATCCTTGCCCTGCGTATAAATAACTGGCGAAGACGGCTAACCGCGCGCGGGTCCGGAGCGTCACCGGCGGGAGCCAGCCGGGGCGCTTCGCGATGTCGCTCGGCGCGCTACAGGACCACCCGGCGCCCGCGTCCCACCCGCTGGAGCGCCTCGACCCCGGGCCGCCACTCCTCCTGCTCGATCCGTAGCTCGAACTCGGCGAGGCCCGAGATGTCGCGCGGGAACGGAAGCAGCGACTTCGCAACGTAGACGTGAGCGAACGGGCCGCTCGAGGGGCCGCTCCAGCGCCGACCGGCCTCCACCAGCGAGCGGTACTCGTAGTACTCGGGAGCGGGGACGAACCAGAGCAGGCGGTCGTCGGTCCCCCGGCCGGCGCGCGGGCCGCGCGAGAACACCTGGAGTCCGAGGTGGCGGATCACCGCCGTCGGAAGGCTGAAGAGGTGCCGCTCGCCCGGGCGGGCGGAGGCAAGGAGACGACCGCGCACGGTCTCGACCGCCAGCGCCTCGCGGGCGCTCAGGGTCGCGATCACCCGGGCCAGTCCGGGCCCTCTCGCGAGGAACGAGATCGCGCGGCCGCTCTCGCTCGCCGGGTCGTCCTCGGGACGGAAGCGGATCAGCTCGGCGACCTCGAGCGGCAGCTGGGTGGTCAACCAGGTCGGGTGGACCGCCCGGAGTACGACGTACTCCATCCGGGTACCGTCAGACCACGATGCTATAAGAATTCTGATAGCACCGCGCTCGGCCTTACGCGCGCGGGCAGGCGCTCCACCGCCGTCGCGACCGAGCGGAAGTCGTCCGTCCGCAGGACGAGGTCGGCCGCCCAATCCACCTCGGGGAGGCGGGAATTGATCGCGATGCCTCCGCCGACCAGGGGGAAGATCGCGGCGTCCGCCCACCCGTCGCCGGCATGGACGATCCTCCGCGGCGAGACCCCGAGACGGCGGGAGAGCGCCTCGAGCCCGGCGCGCTTGTCGGCGTGGATCCCTCCCGGCGGGCCGACGATGCCGTCGACCACCGGCTGACCGTCGGTCCCCGCGAAGGCGTCGAAGCCGAAGCGGCGCACGTACCACTCGCCGACGTACGGAGGGTTGTGCGAGAGCAGCGCGACGCGGATCCCCCCGGCCTGGAGCCGCGCCACACCCTCGACGATCCCCTCGAGCCTCGGCGTCGCGGCGAGGGCCCGCTCGATCGCCGCGACCGGCGTGCCGGCCGCGAGCGATAGCATGTCGCGCAGATGCTCGTCCTCGCCGATCTCGCGGGCGAAGAAGCGGCGGTTGGTCCGCGCGAACGCGTCGCGCTGGCCGAGGGTCTCGGCGATCACCTTCCAGCCGTGCCCGCGCGTGAGGGTGCCGTCGATATCCACGGTCAAGAGGCCCCAGCCCGCCGAGCCCATCGCTACGGCGCGGGTCCGGGGGAGATAACCGTGCCGGGGCACCGGGATCCGGACGTCAACGGGAGGCGCGGGGCAGCGCGGGCCGGTCGTCCTCGGGGCGCGTGGGCACGGGCAGCTCCCGGGTCCACGAGGCCGGCCCGCCGCGCTCCGCGTCGCGTCGCGCGCGGTGGGCGGACGCCTGCATCGCGCGGATCAACGGGCGCGCGCCGATCGGCGCCACGATCGTCGTGATCAGGCCCACGCCGGCGACGATCGTAAAGATCGTCGTGGTGAAGATCCCGGCGTCGAGCAGGATCACCGCCATGGCCAGTTCGACCGCTCCCCGGCTGACCACGAGGAAGCCGATCGCGAACGACTCCTCGGACGAGCGTCGGAGCGTGAGGCCGACGGCGGAGCCGACCAGGAACTTCGAGACCACCGCATAGATCGTGAGCGCGGCGAACGCGATGAGGGCGACGATCGACGTGCCGAGCTCGAGGAAATCGGTGCCGTAGCCCACGAGCACGAAGAACAGCGGAATGAAGAACCCCCAGCTCACGGCCTCGAAGATGGTGATGATCGAGCGGTGGACCGTGCGGCCCGTGATCTCGGGCGTCACGATGATGCCGGCGTAGAAGGCGCCGACGACGAACGTCAGGCCGAGGTACTGGGAGTAGAGGGCCGACGCCAGGCCCGCGATGATCAGCAGGGCGAATCCGGCCTCGCGCGAGTGCCACGTCGAGCGGAAGCGCTGGACGAAGCGACCCCATCGGGGCCGGCTCACCGCCCAGCGCAGCACGAGGTAGACGGCGAGGATCGACCCGAGGAACAACAGGACCGCCCCGACCGCGAGCCCCGCGGCCGCGAGGCTCCCGCCGGCGCCGCCGCTGCCGATCCGCAGCAGGATCGCGAAGACCGTGACCGCGCACAGCTCGTTGACCACCGAGGCGCTCAACAGGAACGCTCCGAACGGGGTGTCCAGGAGCTCGAACTCCTGCAGCATGATCGCGAGGACGGGGAGCGCGGTGATCGACACCGTGAGCGCGACGTAGAGGTCGAGCAGCGAGCTGAAGGACGGGTAGAGGAGGTGGACGATCCCGGCACCGGCGAGGAACGGGACGAAGAAGATCCCGACGCCGAGCAGCACGGCGGGCGTGCCCACCTCGCGCAGCTGTCGGGGATTGATGGTGAGACCGGCCATCATGAGGATGAAGAACGTCGCCAGCGTCTCCAGGCCCGTGAACTCCGGCGTGATCGCGCTGAGCCCGAGCGCCGGGCCGAGGAGCGTCGGGCCAAGGATCACCCCGACCAGGAGCTGACCGACGAGGGCGGCCTGGCCGAGGTGCGTGAACAGCTCGCCGACCAGGACGCCCAGCGCGACCAGGAGGAACAGCCCGACGATGAACTCGGTGGTGGTGTTGATCATCGCGCTCGCCCACCCGACGTCGGCGACGGGGGACTCCGACGTGGATCCCCGAGCGCCACCGCCGGCCCCACGCCAGCGTGTCCGGGCGGCGCCATAACTAGGTTTGCCCGCGCAGGCGGTGCCCGCTCGGGCCCGCACCGCTTTGTGCCCGCGACCGGTCGCCCGGCGATGCCAATGGGGTCGGAGGCGCGATCACCCCCACGTCCACGCGGCCCGGACCGTGCCGCGGTGGACGCCCGTCGGGCGCGCGCCCTCGAGGAGCCGCTGGACGTGCGGCTGCGTTCCGACGACCCGTACCCGCTCCTCGAGGTTCGCAATCCGTTGCACCGGACCAGCTACCTCGTGATGCTGCCGGAGTATCCGGAGCGGACATCGGCGCTGTGCACCTGCACCGACTTCGCGCGCCGCGGCCTCGGCACCTGCAAGCACATCGAGGCGACGCTCGCCTGGCTCGCCGCCCATCCCCCGGCCCCGCAGGCGGCGCCGGCCCGTCGCCCGGGCGCCGGGCTCGCGCGCCGGTGGCATCGGATCGATGAGCGGCTGGAGGCGCTCGGTCGCCGGCCGGGCAGCCTGCGGGCCCGGATGCGGAGCGCCGGCCGGATGCTGTACGAGACCCCGGGTCGATAGGACCACGGGCGAAGGGGTTGCACCGGCCGACGGGGCCGACCTACGCCGAGCTCATGCCCGGCGCGCCCTTGAGCGCGCGGACCTTGTAGTACTCGGGGTCGACGATGACCTCGCCGTTGACGCCCATGGTCTCGATCGTCTTGAGCGTCGGGCCGACCTGCTTCTTTGCGGCCTGCCAGTCGGGGATCGGGATCGAGAACTTCTTCTCGACCTCCGTCCGGTAGATCGGGCCGGAGTTGTACGAGCAGAACGGGATGATCCGACCGTCCGGTACCGCGTAGTGGATGTCGCAGCGCATCAGCCGCTGGATATCGTAGTCGTAGGCGTCCTGGAAGTGCATGTTGCCGATGTAGAGCGTGCGCCACGTGAACTTCGCGAGGGCCTCCTTGTTGCCCTCGGTGAAGATCCCCGCGATCACCTTCACGCAGTTCTTCTCGCTCAGTCCCTCCGGGGCGTGGGCGAAGTCGAAGTACTTCGAGACGTCGTGCAGCAGGCGGGCGCCCGCGACCGCGGTGCGCACGCGCGAGAAGCGCGCATCCCGATACTTCTCGATCATCGACTCGACGTTCTCGAAGAAGCCGTCGACGTCCATGAACCGCGGGAGCGGGGTGATCTTCTGCCCGTCCTGCGAGATGAACGCGAACGTGGCGCACCCGCAGCCCGGGTGCGTCGTCAGCGTCATCTTCTCCTCGCCGTGGATGATCGAGACGAGTTCGGAAATCGGGGCGACCGAGGGGACCGGGAAGAAGTCGGAACGCTCGAACGGGCCCTCCGTGCAGAGGATCCGGACGAGGTCGGACTGGGTGAAGCGCATCTGGAAGCGGTCCTTGTCGGGGATGCGCGCGGTCAGGGCGACCGGCTGGAAGTTCACGCCGCGGACGACGTCGATATTGTCGATCGCGAACTTGACCGTCGGCCAGATCTCCTTCTCGTTGAACCCGCCCACCAGGGTCGGGACCAGCACGACCGAGAGCGGCTTGTCGGGCTTACCCGCTGCCAGCTCTTCGGGAGAGGAGTGAGTGGATCGGGCGGCCTGGATGGCCTTCTCCTTGACCTTCAGGAGCGGGACGCCTCGCACCTTCCGGTAGATCTCGTCGTCCAGTCCGTCGAACTGGAGGTAGAGCGTGTGGAGTCCCGAGTTCCGGGCCTGCTGCGCGAAGCCCGCCTCGTTGGCGAAGCGGATTCCGTTCGTAGCAACCTGGACCTGCTTGAATCCGAGCTCCCGCGCCATTCCACAGGCGTCCAGGAAGAGCGGGGACAGCGTGGGCTCGCCGCCCGAGAACTGGACCGCCACGGTTCCGACCGGCTTCTGCTCTCGCAGGGTCTTCAGCATGAAGTAGATCTGCTCGCGGGTCGGCTCGTAGACGTAACCCGCCGCGTTGGCGTTGGCAAAGCAGACCGGGCAGGTCAGGTTGCAGCGGTTGGTCAGATCCACGTTGGCCAGCGCGCTGTGCGAGGTGTGCAGCGAGCAGATGCCGCAATCGTCCGGGCAGACGGCGTCGGCG
>DASPVQ010000006.1 GCA_035622275.1 Thermoplasmata archaeon
GAGAAGGCCAAGGATCACTACCTGACCGCCGTCGCGCTCTTCGACAAGCTGAAACTGACCTGGCTGACCGAGGCGATCCGGTCGGACCTCGGTACGAAGCTCGGGCTGGTCAGCTAGGGAACGGGATCGGGGCGACAGCCCCGCCGCGCGTCAAGGGATCGCGCGGGATCTAGAGAGGGGAGTCCCGCATTCCCCTCCTCCCAAGGGTTTAGAGCTGGTCGCGCGGAGAGACCGGAAGCGCCGGCAGAAACATCGAGCTACACCCCCGAACACGGCCCGTCCACCGGCGTATTTAATCGAGGCGAATTCTCGTCAGAAAACAGGGCGGGATATACGCCCTGTATCCGTACGTGCAAGTGCGCACGAAAATCGGTTTTCTGTAATCGGTGATCTCGATCCGAAAGGCGCTCGTTCCTCGAGGATATCGCGAGAAAACACCGTCCCCTGCCCGCGCACCGGGTGCGCGTCGTTCACCCGCGTACGAACGCGTTCGGACGTGCGTTTCCACGCTGCTCGAGTTGCCCCGTGCCTCCCGGAGTCCGGGCCCTCGGTCCCGGACGAACTGCTCGTTCCGTAACCACCGAAGAGATTTGTAAACCTATCGTTGGCCCGCGAGCCCCCGGCGGAACGCGGAGGCCGGGCGACCGCGATTTCGGCCTAGCCGGGACCCTTTCGGATCCGTACCTGGTCGCCGGACCAGTCAAAGCGAAGCCGGGTGCGGGGTCGCCAGCGCTTGCGGCGGTCCCAGAGCGCGCCCACGAGCAGGGGCAGCCCGATCGACGCCTCCACATGCGCCATCGCGCGCGTGGCGGTCGCCGAGATCTTGCCCCAGGACTGGGCCTCGTCCAGCGTGCTCCCCGAGAGGCCCCCCCAGTGGGGCACGTCCGTGGTGATCTGGAGGGCGTAGTGGTGGCCCTCTCCCTCCCGACCGAAGGCGTAGTTGGCCATCACGATGCCGTCATTGATCCAGTTCTTGGGCGTCCCGCCCCCGATGTAGATCACGGCGGTGCGCGGCGAGTGGGCCAGGATCTGCACGAGCTCGTAGTTGTCGCGGACCGCGTCCAGGATGAAGCGGTCGGCGCGCTCCCGGTTCGCCTGATAGTACAGCGTCAGCCCGATCCCGATCGAGCTGTCGATCAGCGCGGGTGAGAAGACCGGGACACCCCGCCGCGCCGCGGTCGACAGGATCGACGCCCGGTCCGGGAACTTCGCCCCCAGGAACCCGAGGAACTCGCGCGAGGAGGCAGGGCGGCGCGGAAATCGCTCGGTGATCTTGCCGATCACACGGTCGGTGTCCTCGAATTTGAGCTCGTCCACGTAGGTGTCGTAGATCCGGTCGAGGTAGAGCTCCCGCAGCCGGACGTCGTTCGCGGTCGGCGTCCCGATCCAGTGCCGGCCGCCGATCGACTGGTACAGGTCCTGGTAGAGCACCGCGCCGGTCGAGACCACGACATCGACGAGCCCCCAGTCGACCAGGTCGCGCAGGACCTTGCGCAGGCCGGCCGCGATGAGGGGCCCGGAGAGTCCGAGCAGGATCGTGGGCCGCTTGGGATCGGACAGCGCGTTCTCCCAGACCTCGAGGCAGCGCGCGAGGTTCCGGGCCTGGATCGAGGTCGTGCGGAACTGTTCGAGGAGGCCGCCGAGGCCCCGGATCCGGGCCACGTCGACCGGTGCGACCGAGCGCTTCAGGAACTGCCGGCGCCCCGCGGCCAGGGACCGCGCCACGGCCGGCCGACGCCCGTCGGGCTCTTAACCGCTCGCGCGCGCGACCGGCCCGGCTGGGCGAGGATTAAATCCCGGTGCGCCAACGTTCTCTCGGGAGACGCCGGGTGTCTTCGCTTCCGTCGCCCGTGCTGCGGGCACTGCAGGGTCTGTCCGACCAGTCCGGCCGGACGGTCGTGATCGCCGGCCCGCCAGCGAGCGGCAAGTCCGCCCTCCTCGCCGAGTTCCGTCGGCTGGCGGGCGAGAAGGGTGCCCGCGTCATCGAGCTGCGCGGCAGCTACCGGGCGAGATCGACGCCCTTCGGGGCGCTCGACGGTCTGGACCCGGCCCCACCGATCGGCCCGACGAACGGCGCGTCCGCCGAACCGGAGGAACACGGCGACGCCGATCCGATGCCGGCGACGCCGGTGGCGCCGTTCGCCTATCTGCCGGAACGGATGCCGCGCAGCCGTCGCGGCCGGGGGGACCGCCCACGCGGCTCGCTGCGGGGTCCCCCGATGCGCGAGCGCTCGGCGAACGAGGGAGACCCCGAGGCGTTCTGGCAGCGGCTGCTCGTCGACTTCCGGTCCTCGCCCCCCCGGGCGGTGGCGATCCTCGTCGAGGACGGTTCGCTCTTCGACCCCGACAGCCGGGAGTTCCTCGTGGCGCTGAGCCGCAAGGCGCGGCTGCGACCGCTCCTGATCGTCTGCGCGCTCGATTCCTCGGTGCCGGGGTTCATGGCGTGGGAGGACTCGTTCCTCGGGCGGGGCGACGTGGACTGGATCCGCTTCGCCCAGTCGACCCCGGACGCCCGAGAGGCGCACCGGCTCAAGGGGATCTTCGACGACCTGCCGTCGGTCACGCAACGGGTCGTCGGGTACGTCGCGCTCCTGGGCGGCAACGTAGGGGAGGTCGTCCTCTCCCGCGTCGCCCGCCTGACCTACTCGCAGCTCGCCGAGGCGCTGCTACCGGCGACAGGCGTGGGCGTCGTCAAGGTCCAGGAAGGGCGCGTCGTCATCCCCCACCTCCCGTGGATCATGCTCGCGCGGGATCTGCTGCCCCCCAAGCAGCTGGCCGAGATGCACCTCGAGATCGCGAACGCTCTCGCCGCCCTCTCGCCCGAACCGTCGCTCGCCCGGCGCATCGAGGTGGCGCAGCACTACCTCGCCTGGTACCCCGGCCCGATGGCGCTCCGCCACCTGCTCGAGGCCGGTGAGCTGAGCCTGCACCTGCTCGCGTACGATTCCGCGGAGGAACTGTTCGCCCAGGCGATCCAGTGCCTCCCGTCCCTTCCCGCCGCCGAACGGGGCTCCAGCGAGGCCGAGCTGAGGCTGCTGCACGCGCAGGCCCTGTTCTGCGCGGGCCGACCCGACGAGGCCGTCGACGAGATGCGGGAGGGGCTCACCCGGGCGCTGGGCGCGGGCGTGCCGATCGAGATCGTCGGCGAGTGGATGGAGTTCCTCGTGCTGACGATGCGGCTGGTCGGACCTCGGCCGAACCTCGTGCAGACCCTCGGCGAGATCGCGGACCGGTGCCACGACGCCCAGTGGGTCGAGATCGAGATCCTGTTGCAGTCGCTCCTGGTCGAGTTCTACTGGGAGCGGGGCCAGACCGAGCGGGCCCGCGAGGAGTCCCGACGCTCCGGCGCGCTGGCCCAGGCGCTCCCCGCCGGACACCTGCAGGCGACCGCGCTGCTCGCCGTCGGACTCGCCCGCATCGACGGGACGCCGGAGGAGCAGGAGGTCGCGCGCCGGTTCCTCGCCTCGGGCCGACTCCTCCTCGGGCGCGCACGGCGCTGGGAGCTCGATCACATGGCCGGCGATGTCGAGGCCCGGCTGCTCGAGGCGCAGGAGGAGTGGGCGAAGGCGCTCCAGCTGCGCGAGCAGGCGATCCCGAGCCTGCAGCGGCAGAAGCTGCACAGCGTGGAGCTGTACCACCAGCTGGCGATCGCGAGCCTGCTCCTCGACCACCGCAACGGCAAGGGCGTCGAGGCCGTCCTCGCGCGGGCGACCGCGCTCGTCGAGTCGCTCCACCTCGATCCCCCGTCGCCGTCGCTCTTCCGCCTGTGGATGCTCGAGGCCCGGGTCCGGGCCCTCAACGGCGAGACGAGCGCGGCGCGCGACCGCTGGGAGGCCATCGCGGAGTCCCCGGCGAGCGCGCTGCTCCCGCGACAGCGCGCCGAGAGCCTGCTCCGCCTGGCCCTGCTCGAGCGCTCGGTCGACCGGGCGGACGTCGCCGAGGCCCGGGAGCGCGTCCTGCGGGCGCCCGACCTCCGCTCGGCGATCCCGACGGCCTGGGTCGCCCAGCTCGGCGAGCTCGCCAGCCTCGCATCCCAGAGCGATCACGGCGGCGCGCCGCTGCCGATCGTCGCCGTGTCAGGTCGGCGACGCGACGCTCAGGGCCGGGAACGCGCTCGGCGCGAGCCCGTAGGCGATCGTCAGCGCCCCGACGACCAGTAGGATCACGACCACGATCCGGTGCAGGAGCATCGGCTCGACGCGGGCCCCGAGGCGGCCCCCCAGCCAGGCGGCCCACGCGGCCACGCTCGCCAGGGCGAGCGCGCCGGCGGCGAAGACGACGAGCCAGCCGTACGTCGTCACGAACAGCACCTCGATGATCATCGTCGTGTCGCCGAGCTCGAGCAGGAGCACGGTGGCGAAGGCCGCGAGCAGCGCGGTCCGCGCGCTCGTGGCCCCCTCCGCGCCTTCCTCCGGACCGCGGTACCAGAGCCAGAGGGCGTAGCCGATCAGGAACGTGCCGGCGCCCGCACGGACCAGGCCGACGCGGCCGGGGCCGAGCAGGGCGACCAGCGTAGCCCCCACGCTGACCGCGATCGCGGTCGACACGACGAACGCCACGGCCGCGCCCGCCCACGACGCTACCGGCGGATGGCGGGAGGCCAGCGCGATGATCGCGAAGCTGGTCCGGTCGAACAGCTCGAAGCCGCCGGTGACGGCGAAGACGACGAGGAACCCGCTGAGGAAGGCGAGGTCCATCGCCCGGCCCGGCTACGAGAGGTGGTGGAGGAAGTCGTCCACCCGCCGCTCGCAGAAGACGCAGGTGAGCACGATCGGGCGGCGGGTCGTCACCTCGAACTCGCTCTCGATCGGCTCCGACTGGTTCGTGATGCAGTTCAGGTTCGGGCACACGAGCACCCCGAGGATCCGCTCGGGCAGGTCGACCGGGCGCTTCTCGCGGACCTTGAAGTCCCGGATGATCGAGATCGTCGCGGTGGGCGCGATGAGCGCGATGGCGTTGACCTTGCGGGGCGACAGCTCCATGTTCTCGACCTTGACGATGTCCTTCCAGCCGAGCTTGCCGGAGCGGACGTGCAGCGCGATGCTGACCGTCGAGTCCTTGTCGAGGCTCTGGACGCCCACGATCCGCAGCACGTCGAGCGCGAGACCGTTCGCGATGTGGTCGATGACGGTCCCGTTCTTGATCGGGGTGATCTTCAGCTCGCGCATCGCCTCACCGACCGCGGCGCGCCTTCGGCGGCGCGAGGATGGCGTTGAGCAGCGCCATCCGGACCGGGACCGCGAGGAACGCCTGCCGGAAGTAGGCCGCGTGCGGGGTCGAATCGACCTCCGGCGCGATCTCGCCGGCCCGGGGCAGCGGATGGAGGACGATGAGGCGCGACTTCGCCCCGGCGAGGACGGCGTTGTCGATGCGGTAGGAGCCCGCGACCTTCTGGTACTCGCTCTCGTCCGGGAACCGCTCCTTCTGGATGCGCGTGACGTAGAGCACGTCCGCGTCGCGGATCGCTCGATGGAGCTGGTCCTCCTCGGTCAGATGGACCCCCATGTGCTCGAGCTGGTCGCGAACCTCCTCCGGGAGCCGCAGCGTCGGGGGCGACGAGAGCACGAGCTCGGCCCCGAAGAGCGCCAGCGCGTAGGCGAGCGAGTGGACGGTGCGTCCGTACTTCAGATCCCCGAGCAGGACGACCCGGAGGCCGGACAGCGTCCCGAAGGCCTCCTCCATCGTCGCGAGATCGAGCAGCGTTTGCGTGGGATGCTGGCCCGCGCCGTCCCCGGCGTTGAGGACCGGTTTGTCGGAGGCGCGGGCGGCCAGCCGGGCCGATCCCTCGTTCGGATGCCGCAGCACGATCGCGTCGGCGTAGGCCGTCAGCATCCGGACCGTGTCGTACAGGCTCTCGCCCTTGCGCACCGACGACGAGCCCGGGTCCGCGATCGTCAGGCATCGGCCGCCCAGCCGGTGTACCGCCGACTCGAACGACAGCCGCGTTCGCGTCGAGGGCTCGAAGAAGGCCATCGCGACGATCTTGTCTTCCAGCGTGCGCGCGACCTTCGTTCCCTCGGCGTAGGGGATCATGCGACGCGCGTCGGCGACCAGGGATTCGATCTCCTCGCGCGAGAGGTCGCGGATGGAGATCACGTCGCGACCGTGGAGCGACATCCGCTGCGCCACGGAGGTCCCTTCCTTAAGTCCTTCTCGAGACGACCCGCGCCGGACCGCCCGCGCTCGTAACGGCTAAGCGAGCCGACCCGTGCTCCGCGCCATGGAGGCGGCGCCCTGGTCGTGGGGCTCCCGGCTCACGTTCCTGCTGGTCGTCGTCTTCTGGGGCCTCAACTACCCGTTCGTGAACCTGGGGCTCACGGCGGCCTCGCCGCTCTGGCTCGCGTCCCTGCGGGCGGGGATCGGCGCGCTCGCGACGCTGGGCGTCGTGAGCGCCCGGCACGCGTGGGGCTCCCTGGACCGGGCCGCGCGCCGGGATGCGATCGTGCTGGGGCTTCTCAATACCGGCGCGTTCTTCGGCCTGTGGTTCTGGGCGGCCCGGGAGGTCACTCCGGGCCTGGCGGCCGTGATCATCTACACCTTCCCGCTGTGGGTAGCGCTGCTGTCGCTCCCAGTGCTCGGACGGGGGCTCCACGGATGCCAGTGGGCCTCGGTCGGAGTCGGCTTCGCCGGGGTCGCCCTGATCTCGCAGCTCGGCGAGACGGGTGGCTCAAGCGTGAGCGTGCCGGCGGCCGTCGCCCTGCTGCTCGCCGCGCTCGCTTGGGCACTCGGCACGGTCCTTTTCCAGCGCCGATTTCGACCCTCGCAGCTGATGGAAGCGAACGCCTGGCAGCTGTTGGGTGGCACGTCCGGCCTCTTGGCCGCGACTCTCGCCATCGCGCCCCGGCCCCTGCCGACCGCGACCCCGAGCCTGGTGGCGTCGCTCCTCTGGATGGGACTGCTCGGAACGGCGGCCGCCTACCTGATCTGGTTCTCGCTGCTGGCGCGGACTCCAGCCTCGACCCTGAGCGCCTATACGTTCCTCGTGCCCGTCGTCGCGCTCGCGTTCTCAGCCGCGTTCCTGGGCGAGCGGCTGGATTACCTGCAACTGGTCGGTGTGGCGTTGGTGCTCGCGAGCATCTACGGAATCGGGCGTGCCTATGGGAACCGGTCCGAGCACGATGGCCCCCGACCTCAAGCGACGTGACCTCGAGCTGTCCTCAGCGCGTTGGCCTTCGGAGGGCGGGCCACCGGTCGGGGCGACCGTTTTTGCGGGTTGCCGGCGCCGATACGTCGAGCTGGGCCTCCCCGAGTGGGGGCGGCTGAGCCGTCGGCCGCGCCGGGACCACGTTCGCCCGGAGCCCCCGGGAGATCACCGAGGAGGGTCCCGGCGGTCCTCGCGAACGCCCCGCGCGAACCCGGACGCGTAGCACAGCGGAGCCAGCGCCGCGGTGGCCACGATGGCGCCGAGTCCCGCCTCCGCCAACGATGCGGTGGTCTCGGCCGAGCCCAGACCATACGCGAGCAACCCCGCCCCGGCAACCAGGAGGACCGCCGCCTCGACCCGAGCGTAAGCGACTATCCGACTCTGAGCTGCGTTGAGCGCAGGCGGGCGCCAGGACGCCGACACGGGCTTTTACCCGCCTTCCCACGTAGGAACGGCACCCGCCCACCCGACGACAGTCGGCGGGAGGGTTCTCCGTTGGGTCATTGGTCGTCGGGCGTACGAGTAACGCCCCGACGGTCACCCGCCGGGGCGGCCAGGTCGTGGTAGTAAGCCCCATTAGTGCGCTCACGTCAGAGAAAGTGCCCGGAATGAGCCAAAACCAGGCCGCGACTCGTCGCATCCATCGTCGAAGTGTGCCTTCGGACACCCCCTCCTCCACCGCCCAAAGCATAGTCCAACCCATTCGGGCCCCGGGAAACCGGGGCCGCCCATCTCTTGAGGGGGAACCACCTCGCCCGAGCGAATCGCGCTCACATGTCGAAGCGTCGCCGTCAGTCGCAACCTGGGGGTCCACCAGCAGTCGCGGCGCCATTCTCACCCCCGTCAGATTCGAAGGGGTACAGGGTGCAGATCGGCTGGAATCCTCTACCCGAGGGCGTTGAGAGTGTCAAGGTAGCGCTCAGTGCCGTGCTGACCGACTCAACCGTTGACTGGGGGAAGCGCGGGCTCGACGAAATCTACGAGGCGTGCGGGCCGGAGCCTGCCAAGGGACTTGCCGAGGGGGCGTGCAAGGTTTTGGTGAGGTCGGTTGTGCAGCCGGTAACGTTCCGGAAAGTGGGTGAAATCGAGCACTTCCGCGACGGACCCGATACTCCTGTTTCAGGAAAGGAGGAGGATTTCAAGGTCAGTCCCCCGAACGGGTCCTTCATCCGCCGATTCAGCGAGCCCGATCGGGCTCTGCGAATCGACCGATTGTTCTCGACAGCTGAACGAATCCGAAACTACTTGGCATACGCTTCGGCGCTCGCGCTCCCCGTAGTCGGAATACTTGTGAGCCGAGATTTTCTGTACCCGGTTCGAATGGAATCCTCGCCGAGTCAGTACATGCCGAACGTCGGCGTTCCTTTCTCCACGGAGCGCACGCAGGAATGGTACAAGGTCTTCGAAGAAGCGTACGCTCGAACGCAGCTGCTGCTGGACACCCTCTCCCCCTCGGAACCCTCAGGGCGTGCCGTTTCCTTGGTCGGTGAGTCGATCTGGACGGCGGACGTCGAGGAGCGGTTCTTCTACGCCTGGCGGGCCCTTGAGGTCATAGCTTCCAGCGACCTGTCCCGGGCACGAGGCGAGCTGAGCGCCGGCAACCCTAAGCCCCTCGAGCCGTATCTCGAGCGGGCATCGGCCGCGCTCTCTCAAGGGCACGAATTCCGAATCGACCCCCAGGTCAGAGTCGAGGTTAGCGTGACGTCTCGGCTATCGGCGGGCGACGCCAAAATCGTACCAAAGCTCTATGAGCTGAGAAACGCGATTGCGCACGGCGAGGTCACCCCGGCTCAGCACTTGGAGGTCTTGAATTTGAACCTCCCGATCGTCCGGTTGGCTCGCACGATCGCTGAGACGACTCTGAAGGTACAACCGGGGTCGAGCGGGTGAAGGCCCGGCCCGGAATGTCGGCGTTACTGAAAGAATCCAGGATTCTTGACCGGGAAGGGTCTCCCGCCGGGCGCGTCTATGCCGGTTGGCCAGCGCGCTCTCCCCTGATTGAGTCGAGTCGCGGCTACTGACGTCGCAGGAGCCTCGCTCCGAATTGGCCCGGCGAACTCCCTCGCAACCCAGCCCAGATTCGACTCGCTCCCAACGGGGGCGAGGACTTCCCGAACCAGCTCGACGGTTCTACGGCCCGAAGGGGCGCAACACCTACGAAGCGATCAATCCCAACGCTTCAGCGATCTCTGGCCTCTCAGACGCCCGCTGCGAATAGGGCCCGAAAATCTCGGGATCGCCTTCGTACTGGCCCTGACTCTGTCGGTGAAAGACTTGAGCGTTCGCCAGCCGCATAACCTGCGTTGTCGGATGCCCGTGAGTTGGCGTCCCGTAGATGCCCGAATACGATTCCTGAAGCCCCTTGAGACTCATGAGTGGCAGGCTGTTGGCCTCCAGCGCCCGCCAATAGTACGCGTTCGTCCAGCGAAGATAAGGGAGCATCATGTTCCAATGCAACACCTCGCGCATGTAGGTGCCACGTTGACGGAGGATGTCACCCATCATCCAATGGACGGCTGCGTATTCCTCGGATCGCTGCTCGCGCGCGGCACGGAACGCCGGACCGGGGACGAGCAGCCCTTCCTCCTTCGCCGCGTATCCCAGCTCGGTCAACAGACCGAGATACGCATCGAAGTTGGAGCCTGAGCGATACCGTCGCCTCGACTTTGTGACGTCAACCCGACCATCCGCCGACAGGTCGGTCAAAATGCTCTGGAGGGGCCCCATTGCGACCTCCACCACAGAAACATGAACCAGGCGCTCGAAAAGGTCGGGTAGCAGTGCGCTCTCGGCTGAACTCGCGAGTCGCCTGTAGGCACCGCGCGCGCTCACTGAAAGCTCCCTCGAGCCTGGGCCATGGACAACCCCGCGTCGACCTCGCCGTTGCACATGGTATACGAGTCCAGTATCGAGTACGAGACGTCTCGAGATCCCGCCGGGGCGGCGGGCATCCTCAACCTCCTCTTGCGTTTCCACGAAGCAAGACCATTCGTTGGGTGAACGACGCTTGATTCTGAGATTGCGAGCCACATTCCACCGCAGGAACGCTTGCAGCGAAACATCGGATCGAACGATCGACAGCGGGGCCGACAGGGTCGTCAAGACTTCCACTCCCGATCCAGGTCGAGCTGGGTTCCCCCACCAGCGGCGCGCTCAATCCAAATGACGTATTTCCCGGTTTTGGCCTGCTCCCAGAGCGTCACAAGCCTCGGCGTGGGTATCTGAATTACACCCCTGGCAGGCGTAGATGAACCTTTCTTTGCGCGCGCTTTGAAAATTCCGCGGCCGGCAAGCTTCGACGCGAACGAATCGAAGACCACCGATGTGATTCGATCGGACTGCATCAGTATCAGGTCGTGGTCCAGCCCGCGGTAGTTGTCCCCCTTGGTGGTTACCTGCGCCCAATACTCCGACGAGACTCCAATGATAGGATAGGAGGTATCCGGATTGCGAAGCACGGCCTGAACCAACGGCCACCGAGCTCTGTCGACGTCGCTCCGGGCCCTGATGCGGAAGGCTTGGGGGAGCTTCCGCTGGACCTTCGGTAGCCACTTCGCTGGCCCCGGCTGTACAGGTGCTGCAGCGTTGGGGAGGATCGCGGCGATCAATTCGTCGTAGGGAATTCGTAGTCCGGGAACAGCGAGGCGGTCCGAAAGTTCGTGAAGGATGTTGAAACATTGCGCAACCTCGCAGTCGGTCTCGACGTGTTGAAAGGAAAATCGACGTACAACTTGGCCCGGCGGACGGAGGCTCTTATCCTCGGAACCGATTCCGTCGGCCACCCCGACTTACGCTCCGGACTCTGGGAGAACGGTCTTGTGTTTGTACCTTCGCATGGCGGCGGAGTCGGAGCGGATCCCACTTGCTCCTCGTGACCGCTGAGAGATGCTCTCTTGGCGTGGATAGGGCGCTGCTAGAAGCCGGCCGGCCGACTCGGCAGCGCTGGCAAGCCTGCGGGACTCGAGGGCGACCGTCTGACCCGCGAGATGGTCGAGGCCTACGCCCACGACACGTCGCTCGCGCCCACGACCCGTGCGATGAACCTGGGCCTGGTCCGGTCGTTCCTGCGATGGACCGGAAACTCGCTGGCCGACAGCAAGCGCCTGTGGAAGGGACCGCGACCCGTCGCGACCCGCCGGTACTGGCTCACGAAGGAACAACTGGCCGCCGCGCTCGGAAACGCACGGGGGCGGGAACGCGTGGCGATCGCGTTGGCGGGGCTGAACGGCCTGCGCAGCGCCGAGATCCGAGAGCTGCGGGTCGAGAACTGCCGGATGGACCTGCCCGACCCGCGGCTGGTCTTCCGCGGCAAGGGCGACAAGATCCGCGACATCGCCATGAACCGGACGTTCGTCTGGCCCGAGCTGCTGCCCCCGGTGACCGGGAAGAGCGCCAAGGACCGCGTCTATCCGTTCGGCCGCACGACCCTGGACCGCGACGTGAAGGCGGCGTGCCGACGGGTCGGGCTACCCGCCCGATCGCCCCACGACCTGCGACGCAGTTTCGGTCGGATCGCCTACCAGGCAGGGGTGCCGCTGAACGTGATCCAGGGGATCTATGGCCACGCGGACCTGGCGGAGACCAGCTACTACATCGGAACCGACCAGGCCGAGCAGCGCGCCGGGATCGACCAGTTCTCGAGGGCGTTTGGGGTTCCCGGCCCGGAAACGGGTGTTTCCGGGCCGGCGGCCCGTCATTTTACTGACGTGCCGGCCAGGTCGTGGTAGTAAGCCCCATTCTGGTTCAGGCAGCATTCGACTGCGCGCTCTCCTCGACGGTCGGGGGAACGCTTCCTCCCGTCGGTCAGGGCTTGCTTCCGGGGAGACGGCCGTTTCATCACGTCCCGGCGGATCCTCCGGTGCAGCACCTTCACGGTGCCGCCGGGCTGTGTCGTGTCTGCTCCGTGGCTCGGACTCTCGCCCGTCGGGCTCCCACCCGACCCCGTGTTCCCCGAAGTGGGGACTTTCCTCAGCGGCCGGCCGTTGCCGGCGCGGACCACCGTCAGCTGCCCTCCACCTCCTGGCGCGCCGGGCAGCGCGCGGGCTTCCAAATAGCCTCGGGTCGGGCCCGGAAGGCGGAAGAACCCGCGACGGGTCGCTCGCGCGTGCCGCCCGCAGCCGAGGATCGCAGCGGCGCCGACGGACCGGCGCTCGTTCCCTGCCTTCTGCTTCGCAAGGGTCGGGTCTATCGTCCCGGGCCCGACGGTCCGGTCCCGGCGATGCGGTCGAACGGATCGGCCTTCGACATCTTCGACGTGATCGACGCCCTGAGTCCTCGCTACCCTCGACTGTACCTCGCGGACCTCGACGGCCTGGCGCACAACAACCCGCAGCTCGAGTACATCCAGGAGCTTTCTCGCGACATGCCGCTGTGGGTCGACGCCGGCCCTCGTAACGCCGACGGGGCGATCGACATCATCGTCGCGGGCGCAGAGAAAGCGGTTCTCTCCAGTGCGTACCTCGAGGGCCTGCGCGAGCTCAAGCGGGCGTGGCGTCTTTCCACCGAGCTCGTGTTCGAGATCGAGACCGGTAGCGGCGTCCCGGCGGCCGACGGTGAGCGGTGGCCGGGCGCCGACCCGATCTCCCTCGCGCGAGCCGCCCGCGCGGTGGGTCCCGCCCCCATCGTCCTTTCCCCTCGCGGCGTCGATCCCGACTGGAGCCTCGTCCGCTCGATCGCGGGCGACGGGCCGACCTGGGTCGATGGGTCGTTCGAGGTTCGAGACGCCTCCCGTCTCGCCGAGGTCGGCGCGGCCGGAGGTATCTTCCACATTGACTCGATCTTCGCGGAGCTCGACGCCCGATGAGCCGGGCCGCTCCGTCCGCCGACGCGCGATGATGAGAAACAGAACCAGCTGAACCGTGAGGAGTAATGGGCGGGCTGAGCGCGTCGGCCCCCGCGCCGGAGACCGAGCGTCCGCGGCCACGCGATCGCCCGGTTCGCACGAATCGTTTTAGACTCGCAGACGGTCGGCGGGCCTCGTAGGGCGGCGATGGCGGAACTGGCGACGATCACCGTCCGGTTCCCGGACGGGTCCCACCGCGCGGTTCCGCCCGGACGCACCGCGGGCGAGCTGCTCGCAGAGTGGGAGCCCGCCCGCGCGGGCGACTTCCTGGCGGCCGTCTGGGATGGCCGGACCGTCGACCTATCGAGCCGATTGGATCGGGATGCCGCGCTCGCACCGCTCACCTTCCAGGACCGAGCCGGGCGCGACATTCTCCAGCACTCGGCCGCTCACCTGGTCGCGAAGGCGCTCACCGAGACCATCCCGGAGGCGAAGCCCACGCACGGGCCGGCGACCGACGAGGGGTTCTTCTACGACTTCGACGTGCGGCCGCTCGTCCCCGACGATCTCGATCGCATGCGCGAGGCGATGGCCCGAGCGATCGACGCGCGCGAACCGTACGTGCGGAGGGAACTTCCTCGCCCCGAGGCCGAGCAGCTCTTCTCGAGCAACCCGTACAAGCTCGGCTACCTCGCGGAGGCCCCGGCGGACGAGCCCGTGTCCGTCTACGAGACCGGGGCCTTCGTCGATCTCTGCCGCGGGCCCCACGTCCCGGACACCGGCTGGCTGAAGGGGGTGCACATTCTCGGCTTCTCGGGTCTCGAACGTGGCGCCACCGAATCCGCCGCGCCCCTGCAGCGAGTGCGCGGCGTGGCCTTCCCGACCCGGCACGAGCTCGAGGTCTACCTCAAGCAGCGCGCCGAGGCCGAGGCGCGCGATCACCGGGTGATCGGCGCCAAGCAGGAGCTGTTCCTCTTCCTCGACGAGATACCGGGCTTCCCGTTCTGGCTCCCGAACGGGATGGCGCTCGTCCGCGAGCTCGAACGGTACGTGACCGAGCACTTGCGGCGGGCCGGTTACGCTGAGGTCCACACTCCGCTGCTGTTCCCACAGTCGGTCTACGAGACCAGCGGGCACTGGGAGCACTACCGGGAGAACATGTTCCTGACCGAGCTCGATGGCCGGACGTTCGGCTGGAAGCCGATGAACTGCCCGGGCTCGATGCTGATCTTCCGCTCGCGCGCCCGCAGCTACCGGGAGCTCCCGCTCCGCCTCGCCGAGTTCGCGCCGCTCCACCGCCTCGAAGCGAGCGGCACGCTCCACGGCCTGACGCGGGTGCGCGAGCTCGTCCAGGACGATGCGCACGTGTTCGTCACCGAGGAGCAGGTCGAACCGGAGCTGCGGATCCTCCTCGACTGGATCCGGGAGGCGTTCGCGACGTTCCGCCTCGAATGGTCGTGCGAGCTGTCCACGCGTCCGGCCAACTTCCTCGGCGAGGCCGCGGACTGGGATCGGGCCGAGGCGACCCTGGACAAGGTGCTCCGGGAGTCCGGGGTTCCCTACCGGGTCTCGCCGGGAGAGGGCGGGTTCTACGCGCCGAAGATCGACCTCCACGTTCGGGACTCGCTCGGCCGACCCTGGCAGACCGGCACGATCCAGCTCGACTACCAGATGCCGCGGCGCTTCCACCTCGAGTACCAGGGACCGGATGGGCAGCTCCACATGCCGGTCGTCATCCACCGGACGATCCTCGGCAGCTGGGAGCGCTTCCTCGGCGTTTTCATCGAACACTGCGCCGGGCGCTTCCCTCCGTGGCTCGCACCCGTCCAGGTCCGTGTGCTGCCGGTCACCGATCGCCATGCGGATGCGGCGCTCGGACTGGCCGAGGAGCTGCGCGCCGAGGGCCTGCGGGTCGAGGTCGCCGCGCCGGACGAGTCGATCGCGAAGCGGGTGCGCACCGCGGAGGTGGATCGGATCCCGTACGTGCTGGTCCTGGGCGACCGTGAGATCACCGAGGGCCTCGTCACGGTACGGAGCCGGGGCTCGAAGGAAACGAAGACCGTCTCGCGCGGTGAGTTCGCGGCGAGCGCCCGCGAGCGCATCCGCCGTCGGGAGTTCGACCCCTAGCGCGTCTGGGAGCGGCGGCTGCGGCGCGCCTCGATGCGTGCGGACAGATAGGCGGAGTCCACGTCCGCGCTCGTGGCCGAGTGCTCCGAGCGAAGATGCTCGCGCAGCCTGGCGAGCTCCACCGAGCGACCGCAGACGGAGCAGGTCACCCGGGCACGGCGCTCGCTCGTCTCGCCCGGCGTGGGCGCGGGGATCATGGCACGAGAAGCTGCGCCCTCTCGGAATATAATACCCGTGCCGGAGCGCGCGCGCGCGGTCCGCAATCCTTTATTAAACGCTCCGTTCAGCGGCCCTCGAATTTCGGGGTGCCGGGATGGGTCTTTCCACGACGCAGCTCGAGCTCTTGGTACTGCTCGCGGCGCTCGTCGCCCTCGGCTACGCCGGTCTTCAGACCGCGCTCGTCCTGCGAGAGGACGAGGGCGACGAACGGATGCGCGAGATCGCCGCGGCGATCCGCGAGGGCGCGATCGCCTTCCTGCGGCGCGAGTACACGGTCGTCCTCGTGGTCGCGGCGGTCCTCGCCGTCGTGATCGCGCTCGCCTTCGGCGTCACCGGCGAGGGCGCGCGCCTCGCCACGGGCTTCGTCTTCGGGGTGGCGGGAAGCGCCGCCGCCGGAGCCGTCGGGATGGTCGTGAGCATCCGGGCCAACGTGCGCACCGCCGCGCACGCCCGCAAGGGAAGTCTGCCGGCGACGATGGCGTTCGCCTTCCGTGGCGGCAGCGTCACGGGACTGTCGGTGGCGGGGCTCGCGCTCCTCGAGCTCGTCGTCTTCTTCTGGGCCTTCGGGGGCAACGTCCTCGACATGGTCGGACTCCTCTTCGGCGCCTCCCTCATGAGCCTGTTCGCGCGCGTCGGGGGCGGCATCTACACCAAGGGCGCGGACGTGGGGACCGACCTCGTCGGGAAGGTCGAGGCCGGGATCCCGGAGGACGATCCGCGCAACCCGGGGGTCATCGCGGACAATGTCGGCGACAACGTCGGCGACTGCGCCGGGATGGCCGCCGATCTGTTCGAGACGTACGTCGTGACCGCGATGGCGGCGATGCTGCTCGCCTACCTCGTGGGCGCACCCTCCGTCTATCCGCTCCTCCTCGCGCTCTTCCCGAACGCCGTGCTGTTCCCGCTCCTCGTCTGCGCCTGGGCGATCGTCGCCACGATCGTCGGGACCCTGTTCGTGCGGATGCGGGCGAGCGGCGGCACGATCATGGGCGCGCTCTACCAGGGGCTCGGCGCGACGACCGCCCTCGGTCTCGTCGGCCTCTACCTGCTCGACTACTACTTCATGAACGGGAGCCTCGGCGTCTTCGTTGCGACCGCCGTGGGGCTCGTGGTGATGATCCTGATCGTGATCATCACGGACTACTACACGAGCGCGAGCTACCGGCCCGTCCACCAGATCGCCGAGGCCTCTCAGGCCGGGGCGGGGCCGACGGTGATCAGCGGCCTCTCCGTCGGGCTCCAGTCGGCCTGGATGCCCGGGCTCGTCGTCGTGGCCGGCACGCTGATCGCCTACCTCGCGGCGGGCTGGACGGGCAGCTCGAGCGCCCCCAACGCCTACCTCGGGCTCTACGGGATCGCGCTCGCCGCCGCCAGCATGCTCAGCGTCACGGGCATGATCATCTCGATCGATGCGTTCGGGCCGATCACCGACAACGCGGGCGGGATCGCCGAGATGGCGAACCTTCCGGCGCAGGCGCGGGCGATCACCGACCCCCTCGACGCCGTCGGGAACACGACGAAGGCGATCACCAAGGGGTACGCGATCGGCTCCGCGGTGCTCGCGGCCCTCGCGCTCTTCGCGGCGTACACGTTCGCGGCGGCCTCCAACTGGGGCCAGCCCTGGGGCGCGTTCACGTCGCTGTTGACCCTGAGCACCCCCCTCGTCGTCGCGGGGCTCGTGATCGGCGCCGTGCTGCCGTTCTTTTTCACCTCGTTCCTGATGAACGCGGTGGGGATCGCCGCGGAGCGGATGGTCTTCGAGATCCGCCGGCAGTTCAAGGAGATCGCGGGACTCCTCGACGGCAAGGCGAAGCCGGAGTACGGCCGGTGCGTCGACATCGTCACGGTCACCGCGATCCGTCAGCTCGCGGTGCCGGCCCTGATCGCAGTGGTCACCCCACTGGCGGTCGGCTTCCTGCTCGGTCCGGTCGCGCTCGCGGGCCTGTTGCTCGGCACGATCATCTCGGGCTTCCCGCTCGCGCTCATGATGACGACCGGGGGGGCCGCCTGGGACAACGGTAAGAAGTACATCGAGAGCGGACACTTCGGCGGCAAGCACTCGGACGCGCACAAGGCGGCGGTCGTCGGCGACACGGTGGGGGACGCGACCAAGGACACCGCGGGTCCGGCCATCAACCCGTTGATCAAGGTCGTCAACACGATCTCGATCCTGTTCATCGCGATCATCGTCGCCCACTCCGTCATCGGGATCTAGGCCGGCGCCGGAGGCTGGCGACTCCCGCACCGCCCGGCAGCAGGGTTTTCCGCGGACCGGTCCATTCTAGCGCCGTGTTCGACCTTTCGGGGCGCGTCGTCCTCGTCACCGGCGCCTCGCGGGGGATCGGTCGGGCGATCGCGCTCGAGCTCGCGCGCGCCGGCGCCGAGATCGTCGTCCACTACCGGGTGAACCGGACCGCCGCCGAGGCCGTCCGCGCCGAGATCTCCCGACTGGGCGTGGAGTCGCTCTCGGTCGCCGGTGATGTCTCCGACTGGGAAGCGGCGGGCCATCTCGTCGCCGCCGCCGGCGGATGGCGGGATCGGCTCGACGGGGTCGTCACGAGCGCCGGCGTGTTCCGGGGGGACGCGTCGGACTCGGTCGGCGCCAAGGAGTTCGAGACCGTGGTGCGAACGGACCTCCAGGGCACGTTCCGGGTGGTACAGGCCGCGCTCCCGTACCTCCGGCGCAGCGTGCGGCCCGCGGTGGTCACGGTCTCCTCGGCGTTGGGCTCGCACGCGGGAGTCGGGGCGGTCGCCTACCAGGCGTCGAAGGCCGGCGTCGAGCAACTCACCCGAGCCCTGGCGATCGAGCTCGCGCCGCGGATCCGGGTGAACGGCGTCGCCCCCGGTTTCATCCGGACGGACATGAACCGCGCGGCGCACCGCGACGCCTCGATGCGGGCGCAGGTCGTGAAAGCGACCCCGCTCGCGCGCTGGGGCGAGCCCGAGGACGTGGCGCCGGTGGTCCGCTTCCTGCTGAGCCTGGAGGCGGACTGGGTGACGGGCGCCGTCCTCGGCGTCGACGGCGGAGTCCCGCTGCGATGAGCGAGCCACCGCTGCTCGCCGGCAAGGTCGCTCTCGTCACCGGGGGCTCGCGAGGGATCGGGCGGGCGATCACGGTCGCGCTCGCCGGCGAGGGAGCCGACGTCGCGTTCTCGTACCGGCAGGACGCGCGCGCGGCGCGCGAGGTCGCGACCCTGGTCGAGCGGCTCGGTCGGCGCGCGATAGCCGTCGCGAGCGACGCGGCGGTGCCGGAGCACGCGGAGGACCTCGTCGAGCGGACGCGGTCCGAGCTTGGGCCGATCGACGTGGCCGTCGCGAACGCGGGGATCGCCTCGAGCTCCGGCTGGGAGAACGTGGCCGCCGAGCACTGGCGGGAGCTCCTCGCCACCGACCTCATCGGTCCGTACGCGCTGGTGGACGCCGTCCGGAGCCGGATGGGCCCGGACGGCGGGTCGATCGTGATGATGTCGTCGATCGCGGGCCTCACCGGGTTTCCCGGCGAGATGGTCTACGCCGCGGCCAAGGCGGGGTTGCTGTCGCTGACACGGACCCTCGCGCTCGCGCTCGCCCCGCGGATCCGGGTGAACGCCGTGGCGCCGGGCTGGGTGCGGACCGACCTCAACGCCTCGCTCCACTCCGACCCGAGGGCCAACGAGGCCATCGTCCGCCGGATCCCGCGCGGCCGATGGGGCGAGCCGGAGGACGTCGCCGCGGCCGTGGTGTTCCTCGCTTCGGCCGGCGCGCGGTTCATGACGGGCGAGACGCTGGTCGTGGACGGTGGGAATTCGATCCGGAGCTCCGCCGCGGGGCTCTGAGGCGCTAGGCGTAGTGGGAGAGGCTCGAGCGTTCCTTCTTCGCGGCCTCGCGCTGCTCGCCGCGCTCCTCGCGCTTGCGCTCCTTCTCGCACTCCTCTTCGGTGACCCAGAGGAACTCGAGGTCCTCGGGGTGGTCGTGCGCGACGAACGCGCCGGCCTCGAAGGCACTCGACAGGAGCTCCTCGAGGTTGTCCGCGTCGGTGCCCTCGAGTCGACCGGCGAGCCTCCAGAACCAGTCCGGCGCCTTGCCGGCCGCCTGGAGGTACTCGGTCACGAGGTCGTAGATGGAGGAACGATCGTCGGCGAGCCGGACGTGGAGGTGGCGCTCCGGCTCGTCGGGGGACTTCGTCTCGGTGGCCGCCATCGGCCCGTCGAGACGGGTGGCCGCTATAACTCCTCGTCCCCGCCGCCGGGACACTCTTCAAAAGGGCGAGCGGATTGGCTGCGTCGACCGTGTACGGCAGCGGCGCCTCCGCATCCCCTCCCGCGCCGGCTTCGGACGCCTCCTCGGCGCCGGGCCAGCGGTACAACTACCTCGTCGGCCGCCTGCGGAACCGTCAGATCACGATGGAGGAGGCCACCGAGCTCTTCTCCCTCATGCAGGCGATGCTGGCCCGCGCGAACGAGACCGCGCGCCTGATGGCGACCCGCTCGGCGGCCGCGGCCGGGGTGCCGTCGCCGCCGATCCCCACGGGCGCGGCTCCACGGCTGGTCGCTGCGGGCTCGTCGTCCGACGACTTCCTGCTCATGGGACTGCTGGCGATGGGCGCCGGGGCCGGTCTGCTGGCGGCCCTGTCCAAGCGCATCGGCGACTCTTCGTCCTCGACCCCGCCGGCGAGCGCGCGCTCGAAGTCGAGCCCAGCGCCCCGGTAGGGGTCCGGGATGGCGGGGGACCGGTTCGTCTTCGCGCACCTCGCGGACGCCCACGTCGGCGCATGGCCGAGGGATCCGGCCGTGCGGGCCGCCCTGCGCGCGAGCGTGCTGCGGGCGCTCGAGGTCGTCCGGGAGCGCGACGCGGCGTTCCTGCTGATCTCGGGGGACCTGTTCCACGTCCCGGTGCCCGACCCCGGCGAGGTCGCCCCGGTGGCGGCCGCGCTGCGCGAGCTGGTCGACGAGGGCCGACGCGTGTACGCGATCTACGGTTCCCACGACTACGTCGCCCACCGGACGAGCTGGCTCGACGTGCTCGCCGAGGCCGGGGTCTTCGTCAAGGTGGCGCCCGAGGCCGTGCGCGCAGAGGGCACCCGCTGGACGCTCCCGTTCCACATCGACGCGCCGACCGGCGCGCGCATCGCCGGCATCTCGGGGCGCTCGCACGGCCTCGACCGAGACTACTTCCGGGCCGTAGACTCCGAGGCGTTCCGGGCCGAGCCCGGCTTCAAGATCTTCCAGTTCCACGCCGCGGTCGAGGAGTACCTGCCGGCATCGCTGCGCGAGCACGTGCGCGGCATCCGACGGGACGACCTCCCCGCGGGATGCGACTACTACGCGGGCGGGCACATCCATTTCACCTATTCCGGTGCCGGTCCGGAGGGCGGGCTGCTCGTGAACCCGGGCGCGGTCTTCGGGACGAGCCGCACCGACCTCGAGCACGCGGCCGGGGGACGGACCCACCAGGGCGTCGCGATCGTCACGGTCGACCGGGGGGAGCCGTCCGTCGAGTTCGTCGACACGGCCCCCCGCGACGCGATCCGCCTGGTCGAGGTCGACGTGAGCGGACGCACGGCGGCCGAGGCTCACGCGGCGGTCGCCGACCGGATCCGGGCGGCCGACGATCGACCCGGCGCCCTGGTCTTCACCAAGCTGACGGGCACGCTGGCGGACGGCACGATCGCGGGGCTCGGCCTCGGGCAGGTCGCCCGCGCCGAGGCGAAGTCGGCCGCGAGCGTGGTGTGGGACCTGAGCGAGCTCGAGGTGCCCCGGCCCGACGGCGACCGCCCGGCGGGCGAGACCGAGGTCGAATCATCGGAGATCGACCGGCTGATCGCCGAGTCTCCCGCCGACTGGTGGGAGGCGGGCGAGCCGGCGCGGGCGATCCGGGAGCTCGTGCGCGAGCTCGGGATCTCGAAGTCCGACGGGGAATCGCGGATCGATTACGAGAGCGCTCGGCTCGCCGGCGCGCGGCGCCTGCTCGGGCTGCCCGGCGAACCCGCTGCCTAGGGGTCCGACGTGCGGCTGCGCCACCTTTCGGTCCGCAACCTGCGCAGCTACGTGTCGGGGGCGGTCGACTTCGCCGACGGTACGACGCTGATCTCGGGGGACGTCGGTTCCGGGAAGACGAGCCTGCTCTACGCGATCGAGATGGCGCTCTTCGGCACCAGCGAGGTCGACGCGGCCTTCCTCGTCCGGCACGGGGCCGCGCACGCCGAGGTCGCGGTCGCCTTCGAGGATGCCGAGCACCGCTACGCGATCTCGCGGCGGTTCCGCCGCGTCCGCCGCAAGGGCAAGGAGACGTTCGAGCCCGAGGCGATCTCGTTCTCGGTCGACGGGTCGAAGACCGAGTACTCCGCGACCGAGCTGCGCCAGCGCGTGATCGAGCTGCTCGGCTTCCCGGACAATCCGAACCCGCAGGCGCACTCGGACCTGTGGCGCTGGGCGGTTTACGTGCCCCAGGAACGCATGCGCGACATCCTGGCCGCCAAGCCGCAAGAGCGTCTCGAGACCGTGCGCAAGGCGCTCGGGGTCGAACGCTACCGCATCGCGGCCGAGAACGCCCAACTCGTCGCCGCCGACCTGCGCCGAACGGCGACGCATCGAGGCGCGGAGGCCGACCGCCTGCGCCACCACGACGACGACTTCGCGACGTGGCGAGAGGAAGCGGACCGGCGCCGGATCGAGAGGGCGAGCCTCGATGGCTCCATCGAGCGGCGGGCCGAGGAGTCCGCCAACGCCCGGGATCACCTCCGCGAGGCCGAGGATCGGCTGCGGGGGATCGAAGCGGACCGCCGGGAGCTCTCGAGCCTGGATCGGGAGGACGCCGCCGATCGCGCCGACGAGGACGAGCGCACCCGGCTGCGGGGGAGCCGATCCGCGGAGATCGAGCGACTCGCTCGAGAGATCGAGACGGCGCGGGCGGCCGCCGCGGACCTCGAGGCCCGGCGCCGCGATGCGCGCGATCGGGAGGAAGCGATCCGGCGGTCGCGCGAGGAGCTCGATCGCGCGGCACCGGAGCTCGCCACGCTGATCGAGGCGCGCTCCCATCTGAGCGCGTCCCGCCAGACCCGGGACGAGCGACGGGCGGCGCTCGACGCGGCGACCCACCGTCGTGCCGCGGCGATCGCCGAGGTCGAGCGACGGGTCGGCGCCGGTCCGACGCACGAGCCACCGGCGCCGACCCCGGATTCCCTCGAGCGGCTCGATCTCCGGCTGGCGGAGGCGCGGACTCGGGAGGGGGCGAGCCTGGCGGCCGAAACGCGCGCCGAGTCGACGCTCCGGGAGTTCGAGGAGCTCCTGAGCGCGGGGGTCTGCCCCCGATGCGGTCAGGCCGTGCGCGCGAGCGACTTCGAGTCCCATCGGACGGAGGCGGCCGGCACGGCGACGGCGGCCCGTTCGGCGCACGCGCTCGCCGCGCGCGAGCGCGAGTCGGTCGAGGACGCGCGTCGCGCCCGCGAGCGCTACGAGCGCGCGCTCGAGCACTGGCACGAGGTCGAACGCGGCCGAGCCGAGGCTCGACGCGCGCTCGCGCGGGAGGAGGAGGCTGCCACCTCGGCGGGGTCGGATCTCGAGCGCGCCGAGGCGACGGTCCGCGCGGCGACCGAGCGCCTGGCCGCGAGCGAGCCGGTGGAGCCCCGCGTGGCGGAGCTGCGGGGTCGGATCGAGACCCTCGAGAAGGATCGGGCGAACGCGGCGCGAGAGGTCGAGCGCGCGGAGCACGCGCTCGATCGGCTGCGCACGGACAGCGCCGCGGTCGAAGCGCTGACCGCGGAGAGGGCCCAGATCGACCGGGAGTCCGTCGCCGCCCAGCAGCGCCGCGAGGCCCGGCAGGGGCGGATCGAGGCGCTGCGGAAGGCCTTGCAGGGGGAGGAGGGACACCGGGACGCGGCCCGGGCGGCCGAGACCCGTTGCCGGGAGGCCGATGCGGCGCTCGAGGAGGACCGGCGGGCCCTCGTCCGGGTCGACGGACGCCTCGACGAGGCGGTCCGGCGGCTGGCCGAGGCCGAGCGCGGCCGGAGCGAGCGTTCTCGGCGGGTCGCGGAGGCGCTGTCGCTCGAGGCGAGAGCCGCGTGGCTCGCCGGCCCGCTGCGCCAGGCGTTGCTCGTGATGGAGCGGCGGCTCCTGGCGCACGCGCAGGCCCTGCTGGAACGCAGCCTGACCCGCTACTTCGCCGCCCTCATCGACGACCCGGCGCTGGTGGCGCGGACCGACCCGGCCTTCGCGCCCGAGGTCGCCATCGACGGCGCCTGGACCCCCGCCGAGGCGCTCAGCGGAGGGGAGCGTACGAGCCTCGCGCTCGCCTTCCGGCTCGCGCTCGCGGAGGTCGTGCGGTCGCTCGGGCACCTGAACCTCGACACGATCCTCCTGGACGAGCCGACGGACGGCTTCTCGCCGGAGCAGGTGATCCGGATGGGGGAGCTGCTCGACGCGCTCGCGCTCCCGCAGGTGGTCCTGGTCTCGCACGAGGACGAGCTCGCGGGGATCGCGGACCGCGTCATCCGGATCGAGAAGGTCAACGGCCGCTCGCGCGTGCGCAGCGGTCCCTCCCGCCAGAACGACGATCCGCCGGACGACGAGCGCGAGCCCGACGGACCGGCGTGAGCCGGTCGGGGCGCTACGGCAAGAGCTCCCCGAACGCTCCCACGTCCCAGGGCGCGAGCGAGGCGACCTCGAGGTTCTCCGACAGGTGCTCGGTCGTCTTCTGCCCGACGAGGGGGGCGAGCGTTCCGGGCACCGATCGGGCGAACTGGAGCGCGGTCTGCGCCGAGGAGAGTCCCTGGCGCTTGGGGCCGGCCCGCGCGAGCTGTCCCTGGAAGAGCGGGACGCTGGTGAAGCAGGCGAGGCCGAGGCGGCGGGCCGCGGCGAACAGCGAGAGTCGCTCGCTGCCGACCGGCTGGTTGCGCAGGGCCGCGGCCTCCGGCATGGCGAGGTTGAACGGGAACTGGACGAAGCGGAACCCGTGGCCCTTCCCTCCCATCTTCTCGGCGATCGCGACGGCCCGGGCGAGCGAGAAGTAGCGGGGGTCGGTGCGGGCCGCCCGCAGACAGTCCCACGTCGCGAGGCCGTAGGCCCCCAGACGTCCCTTCGCCCGCTGCTCCTCGTAGAAGCCGAACGCCCCTTCGAGCCGGCGCTCGAACTCCTCGCGGCCGACGACGGGGATCTGGGCGTCCGGCCCGTTGTGCAGGTAGAGCAGGTCGACCGTCGAGAGCCCGAGGTTCCGGCGACTGCGCTCGAGCTGGTCCGCCAGGAAGCGCGCGCCCATCGCATGACAGTCGTCAACGATCTCCGCCGGGCGCACGACGCGGCGGTCGAGCAGCTCCTTGCGGACCCACTCGTCCGGTCCGATCCTCGACTCGCCGTCCGGTGCGAAGTACCCGCTCTTGGTCGCCACGAAGATCTCCGAGCGGTCCACCTCCCCCGCCTCGATCAGGTGGGCGAGCGCGCGGCCGATGCTGCGCTCGGCGCGCTGGTACCGGTAGTTGATCGCCGTGTCGATCACGTTCACCCGGCGCGACGTGAGGCAGATCGCGACCGCCTGCTCGACGGCGAGATCGGTCGACGCATCGGGTGGGCCAATGTACGTGCCGAGCCCGATCGAGCTCAGCGTCAGATCCCCGGGCGCCGTGCGGAAATGCTCGGGCGGGAGGTGGCGATCGCCGACCGCGCGGTCCCGGAACCGCGCGGTCCCCTCCGGCGTCGCGCTCCCGTCGATGAGCGCCACGGACCCTAGGGGGGCAGCGCCCTCAAAAGCCCGGCTCCGACGCCCCGGGCCCCGGCGCCCTGCGCCACCATGAAGAGGGGCCTTGGGTTGCGGACGGGACCCTCGCGATGCCGCGCCGCAAGTACGGGCGCATGCAGAAGCCGATCCCGCCCGTGCCCCCGGAGAAATGCCGGCTCTGCCGCCTTCACCGACCGTGCCCGGTCCATGGCCGCACGGCGCGCGGCTAGCCCGCGGGCTTCGTCGACCGACGACCGGACGCGCGCTCGCCCGTCAGTAGGGGGGTCGCGACCTTCTCGTGGAACCGATCGGCCACGTGCCCGATCCGTTCCACCACCCGCGGGGAGATACGCCCGCGGGCGCGCCCGAGCGCGCTCTCGAGCCCGAAGCGGGCCTGCTCCCACCGGTAGAGCGTCTCGGGATACGCCGCCTCGTAGAGAAGGGTCCGGCCGCCGCTACCGCGGGTCGGGCGGCGTCGACCGGTCAGCCGGTCGCGAACCGCGTCGTGGAAGCGCGTGCCCGGTACCGGCACGGCGATAGAGACCGAGTACTCCTCGGGGCTGAACCGGCGGAACAGACGGAGCGTCGCCTCGATGTCCTCGAGCGTCTCGCCGGGGTAGCCGAGCATCAGGAACCAGAACTGGCGGATCCCCTCCCGCCGCAGCGCTTCCGCCGTGCGCTCGACCTGGGCGAGCCGGGTGCCGCGGTTCATCAGGTCCAGCATCTTCTGGCTGCCGGACTCGACGCCGACGTAGACGCGCGCGAGGCCCGCGGCCCGCATCCGGTGCAGGAGATCCGGCTTGAGCAGGTCGACCCGCGCGAGGCACTCCCAGGCCAGGTGGAGTCGCTCCTCCTCGAGCAGGTGCAGGAGCCGGTCGATCCACGGCCTCGAGATGCCGAAGACGTCGTCGCAGAAGCGGACATAGTCCACGCGATAGCGCTCTTGGAGCGCGCGCAGCTCCGCGACGACCCGCTCGGGCGATTGCTGCCGGAACGTCCGGCCAAAGGTCGGCTTGGAGCACCAGGAGCAGTCGAACGGACAGCCCCGCGAGGTCAGGACCGCCGCGCGGCGCTCGCCGCTCGAGCGCTGCCACCGACCCAGATACGCCTCCATGTCGACCAGGTCCCAGGCGGGCAGTGGCAGCGCATCGAGGTCGGGGAGGAACGGGCGGGCGGGTCCGCGCACCAGCCGGCCCTCGCGCCGCACCGCGAGCCCGGCGATCCCGGACGGATCCTCGCCGGACGCGACCCGGCGCGCGAGGTCCACGAGAACGCCTTCGCCCTCGCCGGGAGCGACCGCGTCGAAGCCGGCCGCGAGGTAGTCGGCCGGGCGCGTGGCGGCATCCGGGCCGCCGGCGACCGCGAACGCACCTTCGCGTCGTGCCATCTGGGCGATCTCGATCGCCCGGTCACGAGTGAGGGTCTTGGTGTGGACGCCCACCACGTCCGGCCGGAACGAGCGCAGGCGCGCCACGACCGCACGCGCATCTCGCTCGAAGGTGAGGTCGACCATGGCGACCTCGAGGCCATGGTCGCGCAGGTAGGCACCCAGGGTGAGCAGACCGAGCGACGGGTACAGCTCGACGAACTTGCGCTCCATCGGATCGTCGCGCGCGACGTACGGGTCCACGAGCAGCACCCGGGGGGCGCGTGCGAGCGTCGCCGCGGACGCGTCAGTCATCGAGCCTCCGCCGCCGCACGATCGTGCGGCCTCCCGAGATCGCGCCGACCGGGCAGTAGGGAACGCACCAGCCGCAGTCGGTGCAGTTCGAGAGCACCTCGAGTCGCGTCGCGGTCAGCCGCATCGCGTCCGGTGGGCAGACCCCCGTGCACAGGCCACAGAGGACGCAGATGTCGGGATCGATCTCGACCAAGCTGGCGAACGGCCGGCGTAGCGGCCGCCCTCGGCCGATTCATCGCGCCGGCCTATTAAAAACGCCCCCGGACGCCCGCACCGGCTCACGGGGCGCCGGCCGGGGGGCCCGCCCGGGCCAGCTCGGGGTGGAGGGCCCTCCCCAACGCGACGAATCCGGTCAGCGCGCACTTCACTCGGACCGGCGAGAGCGGGATGCCGAGACTACGCAGGACGTCGTCGCGGGTCAGGTGCCCCGCTTCCTCCAGCGAGAGGCCACCCACGCGCTCGGTGAGCATCGACGCGCTCGCCATGCTGATCGCGCAGCCGTCGCCCTGGAAGCGGACCTCCTGGATCCTTTCCGAGCCCGGCGCGAGCTTCAGCCGCATCGTGATATGGTCCCCGCAGAGCGGGTTCGACTCGTCCCCCACCCGGTCCGCTCCCTCGAGCGGTCCGTAGTTCTTCGGCGAGCGATAGTGCTGGAGGATCACCTCCTGGTACATGTCGTAGGCCATCGCTGCCCCGGATGCGTCGAGGCGGCGCACGGTATAAATCGGCGCGCACCCCGGCGCCAGTGGGGCGCCGGAGCCCTTCCGCCGGGCGGCCGGTACGCCGGATCGGCGTGCTCGGCAGAGTACACCTTATAACCACACCCGAGTGTGTAAATTGAATGGCCGCCGGAGCACCGCGCTACGAGGCCTGGCTGTCGGCGGACGAGGTCCGGGGCCTCTCGGATGCGCTCGGGGACCCGCCGGAGTTCCGCGCCACACGCCTCGAGGCGTACGAGCGATTCCTGCGCCTGCCGCTGGAGCCGAACCCGCTCTACCGGGGATACGGGTACTTCACGAACGTGGACCTCACCGGCATCGATCCGCTCGCCTCCGCCCCGCCGGTCCCGCTGCCGCACGCCCTGCCCGGCTCCGTCCGGATCGTGCACGACGCGAGCGGCACGCGCGTCCAGGTGCCGGGAGAGCTACTCGACGCCGGCGTGCGCGTCGTGTCGCTCACGGAGGCGTGGGCCGGCGCCGACGGGGCGGCACGGGCGCTCCAGCGCGGCGGGGAGGAGCCCACCGACCGGCTGAGCGCGCTCGCGACGGCGCTCGTCAACCGCGGCTACGCCCTCGAGGTCCCCGAGGGACGGACCGAGCCGGTCCGCGTCCAGGACCTCACCGTCCTCTCCGCGGGGCGGCAGGCGCTGTCGGTTCGGCGCGCGATCCACGCCGGCGCGGGGACGCAGCTGCTGGTCAGCGAGGAGGTCTTCGCCATGCCCGGCGCGGTCGAGCATCAGCGGCTCTACGCGTCGACGACGCACGTCGATCAGGGGGCGCGCTCCAAGGCCGTCTACCTGGGCGTGCACGCGCCCGATCTCGCGACCGTGTCGATCTACCGTCGCTCGGCGACGACCGGGCCCGAGAGCCGGCTCGCCTGGATCTGGACCGGTCTCGGCGGCTTTCGCACCAAGAGCCGCAACGAGACGTCGCTGACCGGGCGGGCGTCCGTCGTCGACGACCTCCAGTTGTTCTTCGGCGCGCAGCAGCAGGCGTTCGACAGCTCCGTGAACCTCACCCACGTGGCGACCGACACGCACGGCCAATCGATTACGCGCGGGGTCTTCCGCGACGAGGCACGAGGGATGAGCCGGGGCCTCGTGCGGATCGAGCACGAGGCCCGCAAGACGGTGAGCTTCATCTCCGAGCACGCGATGCTGCTGTCGAAGGGCGCGCGCTCCGACACGATCCCGATCCTCGAGATCCTCTGCCGGGACGTCAAGGCCACGCACTCGACCTCGGTCGCACCGGTCGATCCCGAGCGGGTCTTCTATCTCGAGTCGCGGGGCCTGACCGAGGCCGAGTCGATCCGGGCCATCGGGGAGGGCTACCTCTCCTACGTCCTCGAGCGCGCGCCCGTGGCGGGACTGCGAGACCTGATGTATCCGGCGCTCGCCGCCCGCTGGGACGGCCGCCCGATCTCCTGGGGGCCCGAGGCGTTCCCGGCGCTCCCCGCGCTCGATGTCCGCGGGACCGAGGCCACGCCCGAGTGGCGGTTCGACACCAAGCTGCGCTGAGGCGTCGACCGAGCGCGAACGCGCTTCGGATGGGCGCGGCTACCCGACCGCGCCGGTCATCTCGAGCTGGATCAGCCGGTTGAGCTCCAGCGCGTAGTCGACCGGGAGCTCCTTCGCGAACTCGGCCAGGAAGCCCATCAGGATCAGGTGGATCGCGTCGGACTCGTTGAGCCCCCGGCTCATCAGGTAGAAGATCTGCTCCTCCCCGATCTTCCCGACGACGGCCTCGTGGGTGATGGTCGCGTCCTCCTCGTGGATCTCGTTGTACGGGTAGGTGTCGGAGCGGCCCAGCTCGTCGGGCAGGAGGGCGTCGCACCGCACCGCCGCCTTGACGCCGGTCGCGCCCGGGGCGACGTGGAGGAGGCCGCGGTAGCTCGTCTGGCCGCCGCGGATCGCGATCGACTTCGCGATGATCTTGCTCGAGGTGTCGGGGGCGGAGTGGACCGCCTTGGCGCCCGAGTCGATGATCTGGCCCTCGCTCGCGAAGGCGACCGACAGGATGTCGGCGCGCGCGCCGCGGCCGCGCAGGTAGACCGACGGGTACTTCATCGTCACCTTCGAGCCCATGTTGCCGTCGACCCACTCGACCAGCGAGCTCTCGTAACCGACCGCCCGCTTCGTGACCAGGTTGTAGACGTTCTTCGACCAGTTCTGGATCGTCGTGTACCGTAGCTTCGCGTACGGCTCGGCGACCACCTCAACGACCGCCGCGTGCAGCGAGTCGGTGGAGTAGACGGGCGCCGTGCAGTTGTGTACCGAGAATCCCTTGACGAGGTAGGTGTTGTTCGAGCCCACCACGTGGAAGTTGTGGACGTTCCCGCGGTACGGGGTCCGCCGGATCTTCCGGATCGGGACGAGGAACGCGTTCCCGGCGCGCCGCACGGCGTGCGCCCGCTTTCCGACCTGGTGGTAGACGATGTACGTCTTCCGGTGGTGGACCTTGCGGCCGCTCTTCATCGTCTCGTCGAACGGCTCGCGAACGTTGATCGTCGCGAATACCCCCTGGCGCGCCTGCAGCTCCTGAACTTGGAACGCGACCTGCCGGGAGATCGTCATGACACGGTGCACGGTCCCGCTCCGCTGGTAGACGTTACCGTCGCCGTTGTAGTACTTCTCGAGGAGAATGCGCTGCTTCGCCGGCGGCAGCTCCATCACGGCCTTGCTGAGACGCTTCTCACCGGCGTTCTTGCCGGCGTGCTCGACGCAGAAGCTGTAGAGCTCCCGAGAGTAGACGCCCACGGTCGCGGCGTGCTTCTTCGGTTCGGGATAGCTCCACGCCTGCTCGCCCGTGAGCTCCCGGATCGCTGCGGAGACCTCCGCGACGTACTCCCGCTCGTCGCGGTGGAAGGTGAACGTGACCGCGTCGCACCCGTTGATCTGCTGAGCGCACCCTTCGGCGAGGTAGTAGCCGAGCAGTGACAAGGCCGCGGGGCTGAACCGGGGGTCGTCGTGCTCGGTCCGGTTGATCGGGTAGTGGACGAAGTCGCCCGGAACGAGCTTGCCGGCCGGCACGAACTCGGGCTGAGCCGCCTCCAGACGCCGCGGGTCGACGTCCGAGAGCGCCCGGTTCGTCCGCCGGCAGACGCTGACCTTGCGCCGGGGGACGCAGAGAACCGGATGCTCCGGGGTCAACTGGAACGCGTTCCCGACCGAGACCGGAGTGACGCCGATCAGCTCGCCATCGAACGGTCGGACCATCGTCTTCTCGACCGTGGTCTCTGCGCCGTCGCTGTTGAGAACCGGCTGCCCCGCGGAGATCTGCTCGATCGGCGTGAGCTCGTCGCCGACAAGGACCTCCTCGCCGACCGGAAGGCAGCCCTCAAGGTAATGCACTTTCGAGCCTTTGTCACCGATGATCAGTGTCCGTTCAAACTGACCCACGTTCTTAGCGTTAATCCGGAAGTACGCCTGGAGCGGGATCTTGCAGTCGACGTTCGGCGGGATGTAGACGAAGCTTCCGCCGGACCATACCGCGCTATTGAGGGCGGCGAACTTGTTGTCGTTGTACGGGACGATCCGACCGAAGTACTTCCGGACGAGGTCCGGATGCTCGCGGACGGCCGAGTCCGTGTCGCAGAAGATGATGCCCTGCGCCGCGAGGTCCTCGCGGAGCTTGTGGTACATCGTGCCGCTGTCGTACTGCGCGCCGACGCCGCCGAAGTACTCGCGTTCGGCCTTCGGGATCCCGAGCTTTTCGAACGTGTTCTTGATGTCGGCGGGAAGGTCGTCCCAGCTGCGCTTGGTCTCGCCCTCGAGCAGCGGATTCGCGTAGTACGTGTACGCGTCGAAGTCGATGTCGCTGAGGTCGGGCCCCCAGTCGGGCATCGGTCGCTCGACGAAGTGGGCGTACGCCCGGAGGCGGTACTCCCGCATCCAGTCGGGTTCCTTCTTGAAATCGGAGATCTGCTCTACGACCTCGCGAGACAACCCCTTCGCGATCCGAAGGCGGTACGTCTCGGGATTCTTGAAATCGTAACGCGTGTAGTCGAGCGGCGTGATCTCCTGCGCCGTTTGCGCCATGAGCCCCTCGGGCAATTCGAGCACCCCGGCGTATTTAAATGAGAGGTCGCGACGGCGGCGACAGGGCGGTTCTCCTCGAAGACCGGTGACGGCCGGTGACGATTTTCGGCACGGACGCTACACCCACCGTCGGAGCGCGTGGGGCTCGCTCGACCGCCACTAGGCGAAGACTCCCGCCACCCGGACCAGGCCGTCGACGAGGCGGTCGATCTCGGTCTCGGTGTTGTACAGGTAGGGGCTCGCACGCGTGAGGGCGGGAACGTTCAGGCGCTCCATCAGCGGCTGGCAGCAGTGGTGCCCCGCGCGGACCTCGATGCCTTCGCCGTCGAGCAGCTGGGCCACGTCGTGGGGATGGGCGCCCCGCATCGAGAACGACAGGACGCCCTGGCGCTCCTCGGACGCCTCGGGACCGTAGACGCGGACCCGGTCCCCGAGACGCGACTCGAGCCCGGCGACCGCGCGCTCGAAGAGCCGACGCTCGTGGGCCGCGAGGTCCTGCCAGCCGGCCGCCTCGAGATAGTCGAGCGCCGCGGCGAGGCCGATCGCCCCGGCGACGTTCGGGGTGCCGGCTTCGAAGCGGCCCGGCGGCTCGCGGTAGCCGACCCTGTCCTGGTGCACCTCGCTGATCATCTCCCCGCCCCCGGCGGTCGGCGGCATCCGCGCGAGCAGTTCCCGGCGTCCCCAGAGCACGCCGATGCCCATCGGTCCGAGGACCTTGTGGCCGGAGAAGGCCAGCAGGTCCGCCCCGAGCGCGCCGACGTCCAGGGCTCGGTGCGGGGCCGACTGCGCCGCGTCGACCACAACGACGGCGCCCACCGCATGCGCCCGGTCGGCGATCTCCCGGACCGGGTTCACGGTGCCGAGGACGTTCGAGGCGTGCGTGACCGCCACGACCTTCGTGCGACGGTCCAGCAGCCGGTCGAGCTGGTCGAGCCGGAGCCGGCCGGCGTCGTCCACGTCCACGAACTCCAGGTCGATGCCCTTCTGTTCGCGCAGCAGGTGCCACGGCACGATGTTGGAGTGGTGCTCCATCACGGTGGTCACGACCCGATCGCCCCGCTGCAGCACGAGCCGCCCGAGGCTCGCCGCAGCGACGTTCAGCGCCTCCGTGGTGCCTCGTACGAACACGACCTCGTCGGCGTCCTTCGCGCGGAGGAACCGTCGGACGCGGTCCCGCGCGGCCTCGTAGGCGTCGGTCGCCTCGACGCTCAGGGCGTAGACCCCGCGGTGCACGTTCGAGTTGTGCTCCGCGTAGAAGCGGTCCTCGGCGTCCAGCACACACTGCGGCTTCTGGGAGGTCGCCGCCGAGTCGAGGTAGACGAGGGGCCGGCCGTTGACCGTCCTCCGCAGGATCGGGAAGTCCGCCCGGATCCGATCGACGTCCATGACCGTAGGAGCCCAGGAACGCTCGCGACGGCTACGCGGCGCCGACGAGGCCGACCTTCACCCAGTCGTACCCCTTCGCCTCGAGCTCCTGCGCGAGCTTCTGGCCGCCGGAGAGGGCGATGACGCCATCGACCATCACGTGCACGCTGTCGGGATGGAGGAACTGCAGAATCCGCTGGTAGTGGGTGATCACGAGGATACCGGCGTCCGGCCGGCGCAACTTCGCGACGGTCTCCCCCACCGCGCGCACGGCGTCGATGTCGAGTCCGGAGTCCGGCTCGTCGAGGACCGCGAAGCGCGGATCCAGCGTCGCCATCTGCAGCACCTCGACGCGCTTCTTCTCGCCCCCCGAGAACCCCTCGTTGAGGGAGCGCTTCAGCAGGGCCGGATCCATCCCGAGGTAGTCGAGGTGGGTCTTGAGGTCCGCATCGTACTGGGACATCGTGCTCGACGCGTCGGCGTGCCGCATCGAGTAGGTCGTCCAGAGGAACTTCGACAACGATAGCCCGGAGACCTCCTGCGGGTACTGGAACCCAAGAAAGAGCCCCGCCTTGGAACGCTGGTCGACGGGCAACGCGAGGAGGTCCTTGCCATCGAGCCGGGCGGTCCCCTGCGTCACTTTGTACTTGGGGTGTCCCATGAGGGCGTAGGCGAGCGTGCTTTTGCCCGAGCCGTTCGGGCCCATCAGGGCCGACAGCTCGCCCGAGCGGAGGCTCAGCGTGACACCCTTGAGAATCTCCTTGCCGGCGACCTCGGCGTGAAGGTTTTCTACGACCAGCGTGTGATGGGGGCCCACGGGTTCCGTCATGCTCCGAGGGAGAACGAGCCGATACCGTTATTTAAGCATGGCGCGGTGTGTAAATCCCGAACCCCGTCGGGACGCCCGCCGGCGTTCGGATCGGATCCGATGAGCGCCTCCGCGAGCGGCACGCTAGAAGGGACGCGGGGCCGGATCCTGGAGGAGCTCGCCTCCGCCCCCCGGACCGCGCGCGACCTCGCCAAGAAGCTCGGGATCCAGGAGAGCGCCGCCCGAGGGCATCTCGAGCGGATGGAGGACAAGGGGCTCGTGGTCCCCTCCTTCCGGCGGGAGGGGGTCGGTCGCCCTCGCAAGCGCTACCTGCTCACCGACCAGGGCCAGGACCTGTTCCCGAAGAAGTACGACCTGATCCTCGACAGCGTGGTCGACGAGCTGCTCGCCCGCGAGGGCGAAGGGTTCGTGAGCGCCCTCTTCGCGGAGGCGGCTCGCCGGATGGCCGGCCAGATCGCCAAGGAGATTCCGAAGGGCGGTTCGACCGAGGAGAAGGCGCGCCATCTGGTCGCGGCCCTCAACCACCTCGGCTTCCGCTCCTCGACCGAGCGCAGCGCGGACGGCCACCTGAGGATCGTGCGCGCCAACTGCATCTTCCGCCACAGCGCGCTCACGCATCCCTACCTCCTCTGCGACGTGTTCGACAAGAACCTCACCGAGGCGCTCCTCGGCGAGGTCGGGGTCGACCTCGAGGACTCGATCGGTCGCGGGGGGATGCGCTGTACGCATCTGATCCAGCTCCGCTGAGCGGATCGGCGTCCGCGCTGCGACCCCGAGGACCGGACCCCGACGACCCCCTCCTCGGCGCGGTCGGCGGCACGCCGCTCGTTCCGCTCGCGCGACTGCCCGAGCCGTGTCTCGGCCAGTTCGAGCTGTGGGGGAAGGCCGAGTTCCTCAACCCGAGCGGCTCGGTCAAAGATCGCGCGGCGCTCGAGATCGTCCGGTCGGGTCTCTCGAGCGGCACCCTGGCGGAGGGCCGGACCCTGATCGATGCGTCGAGCGGGAACACGGCCGTCGCCTATGCGATGCTCGGTGCGCGGCTCGGCTTTGCGGTCGAGCTGTGCCTCCCGCGCACCGTGAGCCCGGAGCGGCTCGAACGGATCTCCCGCTACGGCGCGACCGTGGTCTTCACCGACCCCGCCGAGGGGACCGATGGCGCGCAGCGGGAGGCGAAGCGTCGCGCCGCGGCCGCGCCGGATCGCTACTTCTACCCCGACCAGTACAACCATCCGGCGAACCCGCTCGCGCACTACCGCGGCACGGGGCCCGAGATCTGGGAGCAGAGCCGCGGGCGCCTGACGCATTTCGTGGCCGGCGTCGGGACGGGGGGAACGGTGTCGGGCGCGGGACGATTCCTCAAGGAGAAGCGGGCGGACCTGAGGGTGATCGGAGTGGAGCCGTCGGGCCCGCTGCACGGCCTGGAAGGACTCAAGCACCTTCCGACCGCGCTACGACCGTCGACGTACGATGCGCGCGTGGTCGACGAGACCGTCCGCATCGAGACGGAGGCGGCCCAGCGGATGCAGCGGCGGCTCGCGACCGAGGAGGGACTCGCGGTCGGGGTGTCGTCCGGCGCCGCGGTCCTCGCCGCGCTCGATGTCGGCGCCCGGGCGCCGGGTGCGGTGATCGTGACGGTGCTGCCGGACGCCGGGCACCTCGCCGGAGGCGCGACCGCGTGAGGGCGATCGAGCTGCCCTCGCCGCTGGTCGAGGCGATGGGCCGCCATGCCCGTGCGAGCTACCCGGAGGAGTGCTGCGGCTTCCTGATCGGCGCGCTCGATCCCCCCGAGCCGACCGGGCGGCGCCGCCTCTTGGAGGTCGAGCCGGCCGCCAACGAGTTCGACGGCGAGCGAAGTCGGCGCTTCATGATCCGGCCACGGGACCTCCTCGAGGCCGAGCGCCGGCGCGAGGGTACGGACCGGATGGTCGCCGGCTTCTACCACTCCCACCCGGACCACCCGGCCCGCCCGTCGGCGTTCGACCAGGAGCACGCGCTCCCGTGGTACACGTACATCGTCCTCTCGGTCACCGCGCAGGAGGTGCCGACCCTGGGCGCGTTCGAGCTCGACGAGGCCACCCGCATCTTCCACGAAGTGCCGGTCGTCCCGCCCGCGGCACTGGACCGCGGGTAACGCAGAGCCTATGAGGAGTGTCGGTCCGGTAGGGTCGATGGGGCGCGTCACCGTCCGCCTGCCCACGCCGCTGCGCGCGTTCGCGGGCGGCCACGCCGAGGTCGCCTCGGAGGGAGCGACGGTCGGCGCGGTCGTGCAGGGGGTCGCGAACGCCTACCCCGGGCTGCGGCCCCACCTGTTCACGGCGGACGGCGCCCTGCGCAACTTCGTCAGCGTCTACCTCAACGACGAGGACGTCCGCTACCTCGAGCGGGACGCGACGCCGGTGAAGGACCGGGACGTCGTGTCGATCGTCCCGGCGATCGCGGGCGGGGCACCGAGCTCGGTCCAGCGCGCGCCCGCGCCGAACCCGCTCGCGGTGCTCCCGAACGCGCCGGCCGACACGTTCGGCCGGGACGAGCTGCGCCGCTACAGCCGTCACCTCCTCCTGCCCGAGGTCGGCGTCGAGGGGCAGAAGGCGCTGCGGCGGGCCAAGGTGCTGCTCGTCGGCGCGGGCGGCCTCGGCTCGCCCACCGCGCTCTACCTCACGGCGGCCGGCGTCGGCGAGATCGGGCTCGTCGATTTCGACGAGGTCGATCTCTCGAACCTGCAGCGCCAGGTCCTCTACACGACCAACGACCTCGGGCGGCCCAAGACCCAGGCCGCCCGCGAGCGCCTCGAGGCGCTCAACCCGGGCACCCGGATCGTGCCGGTCGCCGCACGCCTCACCGCGGAGAACGCGCTCGACGTCCTTGCGCCGTACGACGTGATCGTCGACGGGACCGACAACTTCCCGACCCGCTACCTCGTCAACGACGCCTGCGTCCTGCTCGGTAAGCCGAACGTCTACGGCTCGATCTACCGCTTCGAGGGCCAGGCGAGCGTGTTCGATGCGCGGACCGGTCCCTGCTACCGGTGCCTCTACGCCGAGCCCCCGCCCGCCGACCTCGTGCCCTCGTGCGCGGAGGGCGGCGTCCTCGGCGTCCTGCCCGGGCTGATCGGCCTGATCCAGGCGACCGAGACGGTGAAGCTGATCCTGGGCGCCGGCGAGCCGCTCGTGGGCCGACTGCTGCTCTACGACGCGCTCGCGATGCGCTTCCGCGAGCTCACGCTCCGCAAGAACCCGGCGTGCGTGATCTGCTCCCCGAACGCGACCCAGCACGGGCTGATCGATTACCCCGCCTTCTGCGGTGTCCCCGCCCCGGGCGCCACGAGCGAATCGGCGGGCCTGCCCGAGATCTCGCCGGAGGAGCTGCGCGACGAGCTCGCCGGCCCGAGCCCGCCGATGCTGCTCGACGTGCGCGAGCCGAACGAGTGGGAGATCGTCCATCTCCCGCAGGCCCACCTGATCCCGCGCGCGCAACTGCCCGACCGGCTCAACGAGATCACCAGCGCCCAGCGGGTCGTCGTCTACTGCCGGACGGGCGGCCGTTCCGCCCAGGCGACCCGCCTGCTGCTCGACCTCGGATTCACGAACGTGCGCAACCTCTCCGGCGGCATCACCGCCTGGGCGCAGCGGATCGACCCGTCGCTGCCGACGTACTAGGCGCGGGCCGCGGCGGCCGGCGCGCCGTCATCCACCTCGAGCGGCCCGGCGTACGAGCGCACTCGCCGGGAGAGCTCGCGCGCAAACGCGGCCGGGTCCCGGGGCGACACGAACAGCGGGATCTCTCCCGCCGTCACCAGGACCCCGGCGGAGTCGGTGTGGATGGCGTCGAACGCGCCGACGCGCGGACTCCACATCCGGCCCCGCCAGCCCCATCCCCCGAAGAAGCCGACCGGCGAGAGGTCCCGGAAGCTCAGGATCTCGATGCGGCGCACGTCCCGCAGCGCGACGTTCCGGGAGCCGAACAGGCGCAGGGCCGACATCGCGGCCCGATCGATGCGGTAGGTCGTGGAGAGGTACCGGGCGAGCAGCACGAGGGTCAGCACGATCACGGCCTCGATCAGCCACGGATACATGACGACCGGAGAGCGGACGCCGAGGAAGTACAGGATCAGCACGACGAACGCGTAGACACCGATCGTGGCAGCCGAGAGGTGGCCGTGCATCCGGAACGGCCGGCCGGGGACGGCCGCGCCCGCGCCCGGCTCAGGCGGCGGCTTCGTAGTAGTACTCTCCCCGCGCCCGCTGCTCGCGGTCGAGGGCCGAGCCCTCGCGGTTGATGCGGGGCCGCAGCGTCTCCGCGTCCCGTCGGAACGTCACGCCGACCTCCGCGAGCAGCCGGTTCATCCCCTCGCGCATGGCGAACGGTCCATCCCCGCGCCCGGCGCGCCCGTCCGGCGCGTCCGGGCGGAAGACCATCAGCTCGTCGCAGGCGAGGTCCAGGAAGTAGACGTCGTGGTCGACGACCAGAGCGCTGACCGCCTGCCGCTCGACCTGGCGTCGGACGAGCCGGGCCATCGCCATCCGCTCGTCCGCGTCGAGGTACGCCGACGGCTCGTCGAGCAGGTAGAGCGTCGCGGTGCGCGCGAGCGCGAGCGCGACGGCGGCCCGCTGCAGCTCCCCGCCCGACAGATCCGGGAGCGCCACGTCCAGGATCTCGTCGAGGTGCAGCCCCGGCACGAGCTCGCGCTCGAACAGCTTCCCGTCGAACGTCGGATCCGCCGCGAGCGCGACCTGGCGCTCGCGCAGGCTCGCCGGTTGCGTCGCCTTCAGGTACTGGGGTTTGTAGCTCACGGTGACGTTCGCCGGCGGCGCCCCGCGCGTCGGCGGCTCGACGCCCGCGAGCATCCGCACGAACGTCGTCTTGCCGGTCGCGTTCGGTCCGACGATCCCGACGGTCTGGCCGGTGCCGAGGGTGCCGGCGCCGACGCTGAGGCGGAAGCCCGGGAACTCCTTCTCGAGCTCGGGGAACGCGACGAGGGCGTTCGCTCGGGCCGCCGGCTTCGGAGGATGCGCGACGAAGCGGACGGGATCGGTGCGGAAGCGCACGTTCTCGTCCTTGAGGTAGCCGGTGAGGTACGTGTTGATCGCCGACCGCATCGGGATCGGGTGGCTCACGACGCCGAACGCGGCCGGGGTGCCGTAGATCAGGTGCGCCGCGTCGGCGAGGTAGTCGAGCAGCGCGAGATCGTGCTCGACGACGATGACGCCCTTGGACTCGCCGAGCCGCCGCAGCAGGCGCGCCACGACAAGTCGGTGCACGATGTCGAGGTAGCTCGACGGCTCGTCGATCAGGTAGAGGTCGGCGTCGGTCGCCAGGGTCCGGCCGATCGCCGCGAGCTGGAGCTCGCCGCCGGAGAGCTCGGCGAGAGGGCGGTCCGCTCGGGCCCCCAGGCCGACCGCGTCCAGCGCCGCGCGTCCGCCGGCGCCGCCGGCCTCGACGTACTCCCGGACGCTGGACGGCTGCTCGGCGATCGCATCGACGTACTGCGGCTTGACGACCGCCTTCAGTTCCCCCCGGGCCACGCGCTCGAAGTGCGCGAACAGCGCCGTGCCGCGGTAGTGCGAGAGCACCTTCGCCCAGTCCGGTGCCTCCGCGTAGTCGCCGAGATTCGGGACCAGTCCTCCCGCGAGCAGCCGCAGGGCCGTGGACTTACCGGTCCCGTTGGGTCCCAGGAGTCCGGTGATCCCCTGCGACGGCGGGATCGGCAGCCGGTACATGCGGAAGCCGTTGTAGCCGAACCGGTGGACGATCTCGCTCGGGTCGGCCTCGGGCGTGTTCAGGATCTTGATCGCGTCGAACGGGCACTTGTGCACGCAGATGCCGCAGCCGATGCACAGGGTCTCGGAGATGATCGGCCTGCCGTTCGGCCCCTCGACGATGCACTCCTGGCCCATGCGCACCGGCGGGCAGTAGGCCTGGCACTCCCACTGGCACTCCTTGGGATGGCAGCGATCGTCGAGCAGGATCGCGATCCGGGCCACGACTAGGCCTCTCGCGCGTCGGAGGTCACGCGTCCGTCGCGCATGGTGAGGTGGCGCTGCGCCCGCCCGGCGACCTCGGGATTATGGGTCACGAGGACGAGCGTCGCCTCCCGGCTCCGCCGCACTCGCTCGAGCAGGTCGAGCACCGCGGTCGCGTTCGCGCTATCGAGCTCGCCGGTCGGCTCGTCCGCCAATAGCAACCCGGGCCGGTTCGCGAGCGCCCGCGCCACCGCGACGCGCTGCTCCTCGCCGCCCGAGAGCTGGTGGGGGAACGCGTGGGCCCGTCCGTCGAGCCCCACCTCGCCGAGCAGCTCGCCGGCACGGCGGCGGCGCTCGGCGCGCGGCACGCCCAGCGCCCGGATCGGCAGTTCGACGTTCTCGAGGGCGGTCAACGTCGGGAGCAGGTAGAAGCGCTGAAAGATGAATCCGACACCTTCGAGCCGCAGGCGGGCGCGTTCCCGGTCCGGGCGCGTCCCGACCGCTCGACCGTCCCAGCGGATCTCACCGCTTGTGGGGGCATCGAGCAGGCCGAGCAGGTTGAGGAGCGTCGTCTTCCCACAGCCGCTCGGCCCCTCGACCGAGACGAACTCACCGGGGGCGAGCTCGAGGTCGATCCCCTGCACGGCACGCACCTCCTCCGGCCGGCCGCGCCGGTAGGTCCGATCGACGGCGGCGAGCTCGATCCGCGGCGGCCGGCGGGCGCTCACCGCAGCGCCTCCGCGATGTCGACGCGCAGCGCGGCCCGAACGGCCACGACGCTCGCGAGCAGCGAGAGGCCGACGATCCCGGCCACCACGAGCGCGAGCGTCGTGGGAACGAAGATGGCCAGGCGCGCCGCCTGCTGGACCGCGGCGCTGCCCCACGCGGCGAGCGCCTTCACGATCAGGAACCCGCCGAGCACGCCGGCGAGCCCCCCGCTGACGGCGAGCGCGAGCCCGTCGATCGCGATGCCGCCGGCGATGGCGCCCGCCGGTATCCCGAGCGCCCGGCGGATCCCGATCGAGCGTCGGTCCGACTCGACGCGGCGGACGAGCACGAGCGCGAGGAACAGCAGGCCGATCGTGAGGGCGATCGACGACAGGGCGAGGTAGAAACCGGTCAGAACGCCGCTGGCCGCCTGGAGCTGCTGAGCCTCCTGGTCGAGCGACGAGACGCCGTAGAACGGCACCATCGCCTGGATCTCCGCCCGCACGCCCTCCAGCGCGGACGGGTTGGTCGCGACCGCGCCCGAGACGCTGACTTCGATCGTGTCGGCCGCGTCGATCAGGGCGCCGGTCGCGTTGCGGCCGAGTCCGCTCATCACCTGGAGGTCGGAGAGCGGGAGCAGGACCGCGAAGGCGCCGGTCGGGCCGAGCGCGGTCGGGGGCACGCCGAACGTGCCGGTGACGTTGTAGGCGACGCCGAGGCTGCGGTTGGCGGCCGGGCTCAGGAGGAGCGTCGAGCCGACCGAGATGTGGTTCGCGTCCGCGAGCGGGCTCGAGACCAGCACGTCGTTGCTCGCTGGCCCGTCGTAGGCCCCCCCGGCGAAATGGGCCGCGTCGGTGGGATCGCCGAGCGGCAGCGGGTGCGGGAACAGCCCCGCCTCGGCCGGACCGAGCGTCGCGAGGAACGCTCCCGGCAGGACGCCCTCGGCCAGGACCGGCGTCGGGCCCGTACCCGCGCCGAACGCGTCGATCGCCACGCTCAGCACCGGCGACGCGGCGGTTACCGACGATAGTCCGTCGAGCCGGGCCGCGACCGCGTGCGCGTCGCCGATGCCGTGCTCGCCGGCCGCGCTGACGACGATCTGGTAGCCGGCGTTCTCGAGCTGGGCGAGCTCGTGCGAGGAGACGCCGCCGCCAACGCTCAAGAGGACCACGGGGAGCGCGACCGCCGTGGCGATCGCCGCGATCGCGAGCGCCTGCTGCAGCCGAGCGTGGCGCAGGGAGCCGCGGGGCCGGGCATCGGTCATGGGGCGCGCAGCTCCTCGGCGACCGGCAGCCCCATCGCCCGAGCGGCCGGCAGGAACGCCGCGACGAGGCCGATCGCGAGCACGAGCCCGATCCCCGTCAGGATGACAGTCGGATCGAACGCCACGAACGAGAAGCCCACGGGAAGGCCGGGGATCAGGCCCAGGAGGAACCGGTTGAGCTCCGCGGCCCCGAGCACCGCGAGCGGCAGGCCGACCGCGAAGCCGAGGACCGCGAGCAACAGGCTCTCCTCGGCGACGAGCGCCCCGACGCGGGCCCGGCGGTACCCGACGGCCCGCAGGAGCGCGAACTCACGGCTGCGGTCATCCACGGACATCTGGAGCACCGTGGTCGCGAACAGGGCCGCGACGACGATCCCGATGACCCCGATCAGGACGCCGAAGGTGCGGTAGAGGTTGACCACGGACTGGACCGCCCCGAGCACGTCCGACAGCGTGAACACGGTGAGCGAGGGGAAGGCGACCTCCAGCCGCGTCTGGTCGCTCGCGGCGGTGGTGGGGTCGTTGAGATGGATCAGCACGAGCGAGGCGTAGTCGGTCCCCGGCGTGCCGCCGCCGACGATCGCCTGGAGCTCCGAGAGGTAGAGGAACGCGAGCAGGGCCGAGGGGATCAGCCAGAACGGACCCGAGATCCCGACGACCCGGAACGGCGTCGCGCCGGCGTACCAGCCCGGAAGCGCGGAACCGTTCGGCGGGCTGGTGGTGCCCGCCCAGACCAGGCCCCCGACGCCCACGCCGAGCACCGACGCGAGGCCCTGGTCGAGGACGATCTCGTGGGTGAACGGTCCGAGGTACGTGCCGTTCGCGTAGTGCGGATCGCCCGGATAGCGCAGGCCCGTGCCGTTGTAGAGCGTCGGCGTCTCGATGCCGGTGTTCTCCGAGGGGATCCACCCGACCGACCCGGCGCCCGTGGGGCTCCAGCCCGACGGCACGTCGCTGCGGTTGGCGGCGGCGAACAGTGACGCGTTCCCGAAGACGAGCTCGCTCACGAGCCAGGGGCTCGCGACCGCGACGTTCGGGTCGGCCGCCGGGATCTCTAGCGAGAGGTTGTGGGCGTGGAGGACCGGCGGCACGCTGCCGGTGGTGATCGTCGTGTTCGCGCTCGCCGCGATCAGGTCGACCCCGCTCGCGGTCGCGAGCTCGGTCGCGCTCGTCTGCACGCCGGCGGAGATCGCGAGCAGGAGGACGACCAGACCGACCGCGAGGCCGATGCCGAGCGAGGTCAGTGCGGCGCGCCCCGGTCGGCGCCGAAGGGCGCCGAGGGCGTAGCGCACCACCGCCGGCCTCCCGCCCGCGGGCTATGCCGCCGCGGCCCGGCGCAGCTCGCCGAGCGAGACGGTGTGGGCGGCGTCGACGTTGTACTTGTGGATCGACTCCTCGCTGACCGTCGACGCTCGGACGACGACTCGGTCGGAGAGCGTCGGGAAGCGGGCCGGCAGGCTCGCCAGCAGGTCGCGCAGCACGTCCTCCACGAACTTGGGATGCCGGTGGGCGTCGAGGACCACCTGCGCTTCGTCCCCGCGTTTCAGGATCGCGTAGGTCGGGCTCGACTGGGCGGCCTCGATCGCGTCGATCAGGTCGTCCACTTCGACCTCCTCCCCCTCGCTGAGCTCGAAGACGAGGCGCGTGCGGTTGCGCTGGTTGTGCGAGATCATCGGAAGGTCGCGGAACTGGGGGTCGGCGAGCAGCGGATACTGCGCGGTGAGCCGCTCCCGGCAGGTCTCCATCGCGCACGGACAGGCCGTCATGCCGACCGCCTCGGCCCCCACCGCCCGGCGCACGAGCACCGCCTGGGTCCCGTTGCGCTCCGCGCTCGCCTCCGCGATCAGGCGGAAGTCCTCGAAGCTGCGCTTCGTCTCGGCAATCCCGCGCCGCACGAAGTACTCCGCCGAGGCTTCCACCTCGGCGCGGGTCGCGTACGGATGGCGGACGAGGAGCTCGCAGGCGATCGCGGAGCACGCCGATTCCAGGCTCGCCACGGGCTTGAGCGCCGTCTGGTCGATGACCTCGGCGAGCACCTCGGCGTTGCGCGAGAGGTCGGAGCCCTTGCGCTCCGACGGGAGGTCGACCGCCACGCGGAAGGTGGCGGCGAGTGTATGGACCCGCTCGGAGCGCTGCACGGCAAGCGGCTTGCGGACCCCCGTCACCCCGACCGAGCGGAGCGTCAGCCGCCCGCGGGCCGGCGCCATCGCGTGGACGTCCGTCATCGGCCGAGCTACCCGGGGGCCTCCTTAAACAGTTGCGAGCGCGAGCGGTGGCCGGGCGACCGCGTCCGTCCACCTTATAGGCAGTCCACCGGTCGTTCTCCCGATGACCGAGCCGGCGCCGACCCCCGCCGCCGCCCCTCCCGCGGGCCCGTACGCGGAGCGCGAGCGGCTGATCACGGAGAACCTCAAGCAGATCTACGACCCCGAGATCCCGATGAACATCGTCGACCTCGGTCTCGTCTACGGCTTCGAGTGGAGCGGCGACGACGTGACGCTCAAGATGACGCTCACCGCGCCGGGCTGTCCCGTGGCGGGGATCCTCGCCGAGGAGATCAAGACGGCGATCGAGAAGGTCCCGAACGTTCACTCGGCGAAGGTCGACATGATCTGGGACCCGCCGTGGAGCCCGGAGCGGATGAGCGAGTTCGCGAAGCGCCAGTTCGGCTACGCCTAGAGGCGGTCGGCCGGGATGCCCGCCGCGACGCCCGCGGCCCGGGTCGTGGTGCGCGAGCTCCGCTGGGCGGACTTCGACCCGATCCGCGAGATGTACTGGACGCTCTACGAGGAGCGGCCCGCGAACCCCGATCTCGGCATCACGCTCTTCCCGGAGCGCCCGGCCTACGCGGACGAGGTGGACTGGTTCTCGCGCCTGTACCGCGCGGTGCTGCGCGGCGACACGGTCGCGCGGGTCGCCGAGATCGACGGGACCGTGGTCGGCCACTGCGACGTGGTGCCGGTCGGCCCGGGGACGCGGAGCTCCGAGGTCGGTCACGTCGGATCGCTCGGTATCGTCGTCCACCGCGACCATCGGGGCCGGGGCGCCGGCGAGGCGCTGATGCGCGCGACGATCGCGGCCTGTCGGGGCCATTTCGATCTCGTCCGGCTCAGCGTGCTCGCGACGAATCCGCGGGCGCGGCGATTGTACGAGCGCCACGGATTCGTCCCCTACGGTCGCCTGCCCGGGGGCCTCAAGCGGAACGGCCGGTACACGGACGAGGACCTGATGGTCCTCGATCTGCGGGATCGGACCGAGAACCGTTAAGGCGCCCCGGCCCTCGGCGGGCCGATGGCCTCCGACCGGACCTGGCGCGACGAGCTCGAGGAGGAGCGCCGGATGAAGGACGAGTTCATGGCCCGCCACCCCGAGTCGCCCTTCGTCGCCGGTCGCGTGCCCTTCCACGAGCTCCGCTACTTCTCGCCCGATCCGGCCTTCCGAGTCCGGGCCACGCTGCGCCGCCGCTCGGTCCCGGAGGAGGCGTACCTGCGGACGAACCGGGACGGGCAGGCCGTGATGCGCTACCTCGGCGACCTATCGTTCTCGGTCGAGGGCCGGACCGTCGGTCTCGCGGTGTATCACGCCGGGGAGGGGGTCGGCACCTCGGTCTTCGTCCCGTTCCGGGACCGGACGAGCGGGCGGGAATCCTACGGGCCCGGCCGCTACCTCACCTTCGAGCTGAACGAGCGGGACGTCTACGATCTCGACTTCAACCGCGCGTTCAACCCGTACTGCGCGTACACCGACGAGTACGAGTGCGGCTTTCCGCCGGCGCAGAACGACCTGCCCGTCGCGATCCGGGCCGGCGAGAAGGTCTGGGCCGCAGACCGCAACCCGGCGACCCCGTCGTCCGTCGTGCTGGAGCGCCAGCGTCGGGCCGCGGGCGGGGCCCCCGTTCGGCGGCGCGCCCGGCGTCCGCGTCCCGCTACAGGTGCGGGAACGCCGCGAAGATCCCGTTGATCACGAACTGCACGCCGACGGCGGCGAGCACGAGCCCGAGGACGCGGGTGAGCGCCATGATGCCGACGCGGCCGAACGAGCCCAGGATGCGGGGGCCATAGCGCAGGATGAAGAACGTCGCCACGGTCGTGATCGCGATCGCCACGAAGGTGGCGACGATCGCGACCGGGTTGTTCGACGCGTTCCCTTCGAAGATCATCACGGTGGAGATCGCTCCCGGGCCGGCGAGCAGCGGGATGCCGAGCGGGACCACGGACAGCTCGTCGCGGCGGGCGATCGCCTCCGCCCGGTCCTCCGCCGTCAGGCGGACGCGGGCCACCTCGCCGCGCAGCATGTCGTACGCCACGAAGAACAGCAGCAGGCCGCCGGCGATCTCGAACGCCGCCAGCGTGAAGCCGAAGATCGCGAAGAGGAAGCGGCCGAAGAGCGCGAACACGCTCAGCACGACCCCCAGGACGAGGACCGAGCGGTGGAGGATGACATCGCGGTCTTCCGCGCTGAAGCCGCTCGTCAGCGCGACGTAGAACGGCAGCGTGCCGATCGGGTCGACGATCGCGAACAGCGTGCCGATGATAGCGAGGTAGAGGTAGAGATCGCTCACGGCGTTCGGGCCCGGGCAGGGCGGGACGCCGCCGGCGCTTCAAGGCTTCGGCCCGCCGCGACCGCTATCGGACGGCCGCGAGGACGCGATCCTGCCACCGGGACCAAATGACCTCGACCTCGCGGAAGCCGGCCGCCCGGAGCCGACGGACGTGTCCGGCGAGATCGGGGGTCGGCGTCGCGGAATGGGCGTGCGGGAACCGCTGGCGGCGCAGCGCGATCTCGCGCGCGAATCGTGGGTCACGCTCGACCGCGAGCCACCAGGCTTCCCAGGATTCCCCCGCCCGACGCGGGCTCCCGCGACGCTCACCTCGCGCGGACTCGTGGGCCGTCCGACGCAGCGTCGTGTGCTCGGGAGCGAAGGCGATCCCGTCGGCGTCGAGGAAGAGGCCCGAGGGTCGGAGCCGGCGGTGCAGCTCGGCGTAGAGGTGGGTCAACTGCGGCCCGGTGAGCCAGTGGAGCGCGGTCGAGCTGACGGCCGCATCGTACCGTCGAGCGGGAAGGCCCTTCGCCCAGTCGCGGCGGCGCAGGTCGGCCTCCACCCATCGGAGGCGGCCTCCTCGGTCGCCGAGCCCGATCCGGCCGATCCGCAGGATCACCGGGTCGAAGTCCACCGCGATGCCGCGGGCCCGGGGGAACCGGGCGAGGATCCGCTCCGACAGCGAGCCGGTCCCCGCGCCGAGGTCCAGGAATCGGAACCTCGGTCCGGCCCCGGCGCGGAGCGCCTCGAGCATCACGGCGAAGCGCTCCTCGCGGCGCGGCAGCAACCGGGACTGCTGCCGGTCCCACCGGCGTCGCCAGCTCCGCGCTCCGGCGGCCGTCAAGAGTGCGGAGGCGACCGCCGCGTTCGTCGCGGGCCCATCGCGTGCGCCGGTCGGAGCCATCCCGCGCCCCCCTACTCCGCGCGGCCCCGAGGCCCGGCTCGCGCGTGGCGGCGCGGGGCCGGTCGATGCCGCCCCGGCATCGCTGTGCGGGACGGGCGCGCGGGGCGCGCCGCCGACACGCTCCGGGACAGCGCCGCGGGCCGGGCGGAGGTCGCCCGGACCTCGCGGCCCCGAAGATGCAGGACGAGCGGCTCGCGCTGGGGGTTCGCGAGGAGGAGCTCGTAGCGACCCGGCGTCTCGGGGTCGAAGAAGATCCGCGCGCGGCCCGAGAGGCGCACCCGCTGGGCGAACGGGCCCCCGGGCGGTCCCAGCAGCAGCACGAAGGAGCGGCCCGGCATCGGCTGTTCGAGCTCCACGTCGATCTCGCAGGCCGGCGCGTCGAGACCGAGGTCGATGCGCACGGTCGAGGCCGGCTCGAGCACCAGGTAGCGCGGCAGGTCCCGGAGCGCGGTGGCCACGTCGCGCGAACCCCGCCCGTCCACAAAAGCTGTCGCGCCGAGCGGCGCCCGCGGCGCCGTTAAATCGGCCCGGCCGTTCGGTCGGCGATGGCAGCGAAGCGAACCGCCGAGGCAGTCTGGGAGCACGACCTTCTGCACGGAAGCGGCCGGGTCAAGGGCACGAGCGGAGCGCTGCCCGAGATGCCGATCAGCTGGTCGGCGCGGACCGAGGCGCCCGGCGGCAAGACGAGTCCGGAGGAGCTGCTCGCGGCCGCGCACGCCGCGTGCTACTCGATGGCCCTGTCGGCGGGTCTCAGTCGTATGCAGAAGCCGCCCGAGCGCATCCTCGCGAGCGCCACCGCGACCTTCGACAAGGTGGGGGACGCCTGGAAGGTGACCACGATGGAGCTCCTCGTCGTCGGGAAGGTCCCCGGCATCTCCGCGGCGGAGTTCGAGGCCGCTGCGAAGGCCGCGGCCGACGGCTGCCCGATCTCGGGCGCCCTCAAGGGCAACGTGGCGATCTCGGTCACCGCGAAGCTCGGTTGAGACCGGCGGGCGCGAGGTCCGCGAACACGAACCCGTCCCGGGCGACGACGGGTCCGGGTTCCACGGCGATCGGCGCCGTGAACATCGGTCCGGCCACGACGCAGGTGTGGAACTCTCCCCGCTCGCCGCACGGATCGACGGTGGGGGGAAGGTCCGCCAGCAGCTGGCGATCGAAGCGACGCCCCGCGAACGACGGTGGGAGCTGGCGCGGGTCGAGCGCGACGAGGCGGGCATCGAGTCCCGCGTCGATCATCTCCCGCGCGAGCCGGTCGGTCGGGCGCCCCCAGAGGGGGAACACGGGGTCGATCCCCGTACCCCGGAGGCGTTGCTCGCGGTAGGCCCGCACGTCCTCGAGGAACAGGTCGCCGAAGACCATCCGGCTCACCCCTTCGCGGCGCAGCCGCGCGAGCGCCCCCGCCATCGCCCGCTCGTAGACGTCGTTCGGGCACGGCGACGGGATCGGCACGGTCAGGAGCGGGAGGCCCACCGCGCTGGCCTGGAGCGTGAGGAGCTCCTCCCGGACCCCGTGCATCGACACGCGAGCGAACGTTTCCGTCACCGTCGTCAGCAGACCGGCGATCTCCAGGTCGCCGGCGCGTCGAGCCTCCCACAGGGCGAAGGCGGAATCCTTGCCGCTGCTCCACGACACGTAGGCCTTGGGGAGCCGCCGGCCCCCCGCGGACCCGGCGGTCACCTCCCCCCGAACTCCGAGAGATCCCGCTGGACCCGGCGCGGCCCCCGTCGCTCCCGGCTCGTGGGGGTCTCCCGAGGTCCCTCGACCTCGGAGGGGGCGAGGACGCGCGCGACGACCGGGGCCGATGGATCCGCACGGGCGAGATACGCCACCTCCTCGGGTGTGAGCGCGAGCTCGTGGGCGAGCGCCCGGGCTACCGAGAGCGCGCGGGCACTGGCGCGGCGGTCGGAGGCGACGGCGAACAGCTCGTCGAGCAGCGGGAGCACGGACTCCCGGGCCTTCGCCCGCGAGAGGTGCAGGTGTCGACCGGCCTTGCGGGCCACCGCGTCGCGCACGCCGCGGGTGGCACGCGAGCGGCCCATCTCACCGAGGAACCCGGGAAAGTAGGCGCGTCGCTCCGACGGGGCGGGCGCTTCACGGACGGCGAGCCCGACCCCGCCCGTCAGCACCTCCGACGCGTAGCTCCAGAGCCCCCAGATGCGCCAGCGCCGGGCCCGGGCGAGCAGGTGCTCGGCCGCCGCGAGCCGGTCGAGCGCCGCGGCCCGGTGCTGCGGATCCGGCGCGAAATGCGGAACGTTCTCCTCGATCCAGGGCAGCAGATCGTCCGGCGGCGCGTCGAGCCGGTCCCGGATCTCGATCGACCGGTAGAAGCGAGCCGAGGTGAGGACCTCCTCGGTCACCGCGGCGAAGTCGGACGCGAGGTCCCGTCCGGCCAGCACCTCGAGCTGCCGCGGGCCCGCGGGGAGCGGAGCGATCGCGTCGAGGTCGTTCACCGCGGCCCGCAGGTCGCCTCGGCTGCGCTGCACGATCGACTCGAGCGCGCCCGGCGCTAGCTCGATCCGCTCGCGTCGCGCGATCGCCGACAGGGCGCCGCCGAGCTCGCGATCGCGCAGGGGGTAGAAGCGGATGCGGGCAACGCTCGTGCGGAAGACCGCCGAGTAGCGGGTCAGGACGCGCTCGTCGTTGACGATCATCACGATCGGCTGCCGCGTCGAACGGACGAGTCGGGCCATCGCGGCCATGCCGCCCCGGTCCGACTCGTCGCGCGGTCGCGCGGCTCCCCGCCAGTCCTCCAGGTCCCGGCGGGCCGCCGACCGTCGTGCCCAGGCGTGGTTCCCCGGAGTGCGGGGCACCGCGTCCCACGATTCGAAGGGCAACGGCTTCTCCTTCGGCACCAACCCCCAGGCCGCGTTCAGCGCCTCGATCCCCCCGTACCGTCCCCGCAGGAACTCGCGGAGCGGGAGCGGCGTGGGGGCGGGGCGGGGCGACTCGGTCGCCCGTCCGCTCAGCGAGTCGGCCTCGTCCAGGACGATCAGCGTGCGGGAGGGGCCATCGCCCGTCGTTCGGTCGAGCAGCGGGTGCGTGATCGACGCCCGACCGGCGACGCGCTCGATCGCGGCCTCGTTGCGGGCATCGGAGGCGTTCATCTCGACGACGGGCCAACCGAGCTCCGCGGCGAGCGCGAGGGCCGCGCTCGTCTTCCCGACGCCGGGAGGTCCGAACAGCAGGGCCGCGCGGTGTCCCGCCGGTAGGCCGGATCGCCAGCGATCGGCCCACGCGCGGAGCTCCGCGACCGCGCGTGGATTCCCGACCACGTCAGTGAGCCGGGTCGGCCGGGTCCTCTCGGACAGCGGCAGCCGTGAGGCGAGGGCCATCACGGCGGCAATCCCTTCCGGGCTTAAGCGGCGCCGCCGTCGGGGTCCGGAGGGCCCCAAAGGCTGAGTACGTGGCCCCCCTCCTTCCGCTCGCGGAGGTCGCCGTGAACGCGCGAGCGACCATAGAGGGACGGCCGCTCCCCGGCACGACACGCTGGGCGTCCGGTATCGGGCTTTCCTTGGCCTTGCCGACCGGCCCCGCACCCGGCGCGGAACGTCAGCTCGCGACGCTGGCGCGACACGCCCGGTCCCGGGGGGTGACGGTCTTCGAGATCGGAGAGGGCAGCGTCGGAGCGCGGGTCGAGCGGACCCTCGCCGCGGCGTTCCCAGCGCCGGATCCGGAGCTCCTGCTCATCGGGCGACGTACGGGCCCGACGGGGGAGAGCCCACCGGTCCCGCGCGGCGGTGGGACCGGCGCGAGCCCGAGCGAATCGCTGCGACGCTCGATCGAAGAGAGCGGGCGTCGCCTGGCCCCGCACCGACTTGGACTCGTGATCTGGGAGCCGACCGGCGAAGGGACGGGCTCGCCCGCCGCCATTGCCGGCGAGCTGGAGGACCTCCGCCGGTCGGGCGATATCCTCGGGGCGGTCCGGTGCGTCGCGCCGGCGGCCGATGGGGAGGTCGTGCTGGATCCGCCGGACGGACCGGCGCTCTTCGCCGGCGCGTTGTCCCCCCTGGACCACCGCCTGGTCGGTCCCCTCGCCGGACGCAGCGCCCGGGCGCCGACCGGTTTCTTCGCGCTCGATCCGATGGCGGCCGGTCGGCTGGACGGTCGCCGTCTCATCGCCGCCGCCAGCGAGCGTCGGCCGGAGGCCGGACCGGTGAGCGTCCGGGACCTCCACCGGGAATTCGACCCGGTCCTGCGGCTCGGCTTCCTGACCCAGGGCGGCCGCCGTACCCTGGCGCAGGCGGCCATCGGCTTCGCCCTTCACTGGCCCTGGGTCACCTCGGTCCTCGTTCCCCTGCCGTCGCCCGAACGGCTCGAGGAGGTCCTTTCGGCCGGGTCCGTTCCCCCCATCACCGACGCGGACGCGGACCGGATCCTCGGGGCCGCGCCCGACGGCGACCCTCGGCGGGACCCGGGCTCAAATAGCCCCGCTCGCTCGAAGCCCGGATGATCGCCGAGGGCGAGATCGCGCCGTCCTTCCAGGGCACGACGCAGCACGGCCAGCCGATCGACCTCGAGAGCTACCGCGGCCGTCCCGTGGTCGTCTACTTCTACCCGAAGGCGAACACCTCGGGCTGCACGATCGAAGCGCGGGGCTTCGCCACCCACTACCCCGAGCTCCGGGCCGCGGGGATCGACGTGATCGGGGTGAGCGTCGATAGCGTCGACCGCCAGCGCGGCTTCGCCGAGCGGTGCGGCGTCCCCTTTCCCCTGATCGCGGACCACGACCGGGCGATCTCCCGCCGCTACGGCGTGCTCGGGGTCTTCGGGATGGCCAAGCGCGTGACCTTCTTCATCGGCGCCGACGGCCGTGTCGAGGAGGTCGTCGCCGGCATGATGCCGGGCCCGCACGTCGAGCGGGCGGTGGCGCGGGCCCGGTCGGCCCGATCCGCGGGTCCGCCGACCTAGTCGAGGTCGAAGTACAGCTTCACGGTCGCGTGGTACTCCGCGACCTTCTGGTCCTTGATCAGGCCCTCGAGCTCGGTGACCCGGAACCACCGCAGGTTGCGCACGGTCTTGGCGGCCGTCGTCACCGCGTTCTGCGCGGCATGCGCGAATCCGTCGTTCGAGATCCCCACCACTTCCGTCACTTTCTGGACCATGGGCCCACCGGCCGCGGGGACGCGCCCCCCCGCTATAGCGCCAGCGCCCGCCGCACAAGCGTCTAATCGGCCGCGGGGTTCGCGGGCCCCGAGGTCCCCGTGAAGATCCGCCGCGTCGAGCCGATCGAGGTCGCCGCCCCCGCCGACGAGCTCTCCTCGCCCTGGAGCTCGACCGTAATCCTCGTCAAGGTCACCACGGCGAACGGCGCGGTGGGCTGGGGCGAGGCCCCGACCACCCTGATGACCCATCCGGTCGCGGCCAGCGTCGCGGAGGTGGCCCGTTTCTACGAGGACCGCGAGCTCTCCGAGCAGGCGGCCTGCCTGCGCGAGTTCGAGCGCTACTCGTTCTACCGCTCCCGCTCGATGGAGGCGACGAGCGCGCTCAGCGCCGTCGACATCGCCTGCCATGACCTGATCGGCCGGGAGCTGGGAACGCCGATCGCCACGCTGCTCGGCGGCGCCATCCGCGACCGGGTGCGCGCCTACTCCAACGGGTGGTACTCCGACTGCATCGAGCCGTCGGAGTTCGCGGCGAAGGCGCGGGCGATGGTCGCCGCCGGCTTCCGGGCGTTGAAGTTCGACCCGTTCGGCCCGGAGTACCGGACGCTCTCGCCCGAGGGGCTCGCGGCCGCGATCGCCCGGGTGCGGGCCGTCCGGGAGGCGGTGGGGCCGCTCGTCGATCTCCTGATCGAGTACCACGGGCGCTTCCTTCCCGAGGCCGCGATCCGCGCGGGCCGGGCGCTCGACGAGCTTGCCCCGCGCTTCGCGGAGGAGCCGGTGCTGCCCGAGCTGTGCGACTCCCTGCGCGAGTTCCGCCGCAAGGTGCGCACCCCGGTCGCCCTCGGCGAGCGCCTGCTCACGCCCGCCGACTTCGAGAGCTTCCTCTCCCGAGGCCTCGTCGACATCCTGCAGCCGGACATCACGAACTCGGGCGGGTTCACCTACGGACGGGAGATCGCGGGCCTCGCGGCCGCGCGCGGCGCGCCGGTCGCCTACCACAACGCCTTCGGGCCCGTCCAGACGGCGGCGACGCTCCAGATCGACGCGGTCCTGCGGACCTTCTTCCTCCAGGAGAGCTTCGAAGCGAGCTGGCCGGACTGGAAGCGCTCGCTCGTCCGGGGCTACGCCATCGAGGGCGGCGAGTTCCGCATCCCCACCGGCCCCGGGCTCGGCATCACCGTCGACGAGAAGGCGGTCGAGCGATTCCGCTCCGAGGCGATCGAGCCGATCGGCCCCGAACCGCCGTGGGTGATCGCGGGAACCTGGGTCCGTCGCGCGTCACCGGGCTCGGCACCGGCCCCGGCCCGCCGCGCGCGCCGGTGAGCGGGCCGCCCCGCTAGCCCGGTCCCACCGCGTTGATCGTCACGTAGAGCACGAGGTTCGAGCCCGGCGTGGACGGGGCGATCAGGAACAGCTGGAGGCCGGCGTCGTCCTGGCCGGCGGTGACGGTCGCGGGCAGCGTCGGGATCGTCTTCGCGAGCGTGAACGGCGTCAGCGACTGCGCCGAGTAGAGGGTGTGGCTCTGCGTGTCGAAGTTCTGTAGGATCACCCAGATCGAGAAGTTCTGGCCGGGGCTCAGCGAGATCGGGTAGCCGTTCGCCCCGCCCGTGATGTTGAAGACGCTCGGGCCGAACCAGGGCTGGCCGGACGCCGTCGTGCCCTGGACGATCTGCACCTGGGTCCGGGCGATCGTCACCGTGGGCGGGGCCTTCCCCGGAAGGGTGAGGACCCCGAAGGCGATGAGCGCGAGCAGCACGATCAGGACCGCCGCGCCGATCGCGATCAGGATCGTCCAGAAGTGACGACGCAACCGCTTCACGGCGACCTCCCCCGCTCGCCCGAGCCCGCCGCGGCCCTAGTGGGGCGGGGCGAGCGAGTAGACGGGGATGGACGCGAGCAGCGTCGAGGGACTGCCCGTGTACTGCAGGTAGATCGTGCAGGCGCCCGGGTCCGTGAAGCACCAGGGCGGGGCGCCGTGGTAGTCGTCGGAGTCCAGGCACTGCGTCACGCCCATCTTGCAGTCGTCGTAGTCGAGCGGGTAGCCGCCGTTGTGGATGTAGAGCAGGTAGGTGTCGCCGGCGGCCAGCGTGGTGTTGTCCCCCGTGATCGGGATGAACATCCCGAGCCGGTTGTAGGCGGTCCCGAACGCGCCGCCGCCGTAGCCGCCCGCGTGGAAGCTCGCGCACCAGCCCAGCTCGGGCGCGCCCGCGGGGGGATCCGAGGTGAGGCCCGGGAACCAGGTCATCTGCGCGAGCGTGCCGGTCACGAGCGTGGTGATGTTGCCACCGCTGCTCGCGTTGTCGCAGATGAAGGTGAGCGTGATCTGCGAGAGCAGGATCACGTTGGGCGAGTAGGTCGAGACGATGATCTGGCTCGTGTTCATCAGCGAGTAGCCGCCGTGCGGAGGCGTGTCGGTCGGGTCGCCCCAGACCGGGTTCGACCCGCCCGTGCGCAGCACGAAGTTCACCGCGGGGTACGCCGGCGGGGTCGTGATGCGGAACGTCCAGAGCACGACGCCGGCCGTGAGCGTCATCGCGACGAGCAGGATCGTGGCGATGATCGCGGCGACCCCCCGGGGTCCGGCGCGCCGCCACCGACGACGGTACATTCACGCATTTATCCGCATCGGGAGTTATCAACCTTGTGGGCCCGCCGGCGCGGGCCGACGCTCCTGAGATCCCTCGACAGCCGCCAGAGAGGATCGAACTCCCGACCTGCTGATTACAAATCAGCCGCTCTCCCAACTGAGCTATGGCGGCACCGTCGGACGGCGCCGGAGGTCCCGGCGCGGGACTTATAGGGTTCGGTCCGCGCGCGCGATGCACCGGGGGCCGGCGGCCCGGCCTAGGCGCGCACCGGCGGCGCGGTGTCCGGCCCGGCCCCGGCTGTGCGCGCGGTGGCCGGAGCCCGGGCCGTGGGGGGCGCGCTCGCGACCATCGGGAGCGGGACGCCCCGGTCGATCGGCCGGTCCGAGCTCGGACCCCGGCGCCCGACCCACCAGCGCCGCAGCCAGAAGCGAACGTCCTGGTGGTACATGTTGCCGTAAGGGCACGCCCCGACGCAGTCGCCGACGCCGCAGCACTTCGTGCTCCGGTACTCGCCGTCCCGCCGGAAGTACAGCGGCATGTCGACCAGGCCGACCGGGCAGGCCTTGGCGCAGTCGAACGTCGTGCACTGCTGGCAGACCTTCTTGTCCTTGACCTTGAGCCGGAACAGGCCGATCCGGGCGAACGGCAGCGTGAGGGCGCCCCAGTGGCAGAAGCCCGTGGTCGCGCAGTTGTACGTGCCGATGAACGGCGTCGTGACGAACATCGCGAACCAGACGCCGCCGAAGTAGAGCTCGACCGGGAGCGGCAGGGCCGCGGTGTCGAACTCTCCGTTGGCCACCTGGACGGCCGGCAGGAGCTTCAAGAAGGCGAGCACGGAGATCGCGAAGAGCGAGGCGAGGGCGACTCCGGAGGCGACCACGTAGCCGGTCGACAGCCGGCTGCCGAGGAAGTACTGGCCGACCTTCGAGCTCTGGTTGAACCCGCGCATCTCGCTCATCGCGGTTCCCTGGTACATCAGCGCCGCCCCGCACATCACCGAGCAGACCGCCTTGCGGCCGAAGAGCACGGTCAGGACGCCGACCGAGACGTACATCAGGATCACCGCGAGGAAGAGGCCGGACTCGAACGGCCCGCCGGTCCTCAGCCCGAACCCCCAGCCGATCACGGGCAGCGAGGCGAGCCAGGAGGCGCTCAGCAGCGGCGTGGACGAGGCGAGGCTCGGGATGTAGATCGCGGCCAGCGCGTACGCCGCGATCGTCAGACCCAGCCGGTACTTCTGCGAGCGCTCGTGGGCCTCCCGGATCTTCAGGACGACGAGCGGGCCCATCGTGAAGCCGAGCAGGACCAGGAACCAGGCGGAGGCGAGGATCGCGCTCCCGAACCAGAGGCCGTTGTACGCCGCGATCCCGACCTGGTGGAGGGCCGAGCCCGTGTACGCAACGAACGGGATGTACTGCAGGAACGTCCGGCCGGCGATCTCGAGGTCGAGGAGCGCACCCAGGAAGAACTCGCCGAGGAACGCGAAGAGCAGGAACTCGAAGATCGCGGTGGGCCGGAGGAGCCAGGGAACGCGTTCGCCCGCCGGGGGCCGGGCGGCCTCCAGGACCGTCACGATCGCCACCGCGAGCTGCAGGAGGAGGCTGGCGCCGAGGACGTACGGCGAGCCCTCGAACTGCCAGAGGAACCAGCCGGCGGCGCTCACGAGCGCGGCGAAGGGCCAGCGCACGATCCCCCCGAGGACCGACGCCTCGAGCTGCTTGTGCCGGTAGAGGAACTGCAGCGCGACCACGAGCGACGCGACGATCACCGTGGCGCCCAGCAGCGCCGAGACGAGCCCCCATTCGGGCCGATCGACCAGTGTGGGCGTGGCGGCGACGACCCCGGCCTGGGCGGCGAGCAGGAACCGGAGCCCGGGCGCGAGGGCCGACGCCGAGAGAACGGCGAGCAGCAGGATCTCGAGCGCCAGCGTCGCGACGAACAGCGGCGCGAAGAACAGCGCGTCGAGCGCCGTCCCGGAGATCGCCAGCAAGAGCGCGAGGGCGGCGTCGCCCGCGACGATCACCCCAACGGGCCCCCATGGGAGCGTGGTCGACCCGCTCCGCCGCCCGGCGAAGAGCCAGCCGGCGCTCAGCGCGAGGCTGAGGACCGCGGCCACGAGCGCGCCCGGCCACCCTCCGGCCACCCGGGCGACGAGGAGCGGCGCCGCCGCGGCGACGACGATGGCAAGAACCGCGGGGGAGGGAAGCCTAGAACTCACCGGTCTCGCCTCCGCTCTCGCCACCCTCGCCGTTCTCGTTGTCGAGGTGGACGATCGTCGTGCCGTAGTAGGTCTCGTTGTTGAGCTCGTTGAGCGCGGCCGAGGAGTACGCGAGGGGCAGGGGCGACAGCGTCGCGTCCCCCGTCAGCCAGTAGACGTAGGTCAGCAGCCAGGTCGCCGTCGAGAGGCTCACCGCGCCGGAGTAGGCGGTGCCGAGGTCCCGGAAGAGCCCGGCGTAGGTCAGCAGCGAGATCGGGTAGCTGCCCACCGCCGACGCCCCGACCAGCGAGAGGTTCGACCAGGCACCGGTCAGGACGGCGGTGGCGCTCGCGAACGACTCGGCGGCCGCCCAGGTGCTCACCGCGTTCGGGCCCACGAACCCCCCCGCCGCGTCCTCGATCTGCGCGACGCCGAGGCCGGCCGGGCTCGGGCCCACGAGGTCGAGGTAGCCGATCGCCCCGGGGCTCTGGGAGACCGCGGTCGCCATCGCCGCGTCCGTCGGCTCGGGGGTCCCGATCGGCCAGGCGACCGAGAGCCCCGCGCCGACGGAGCCGTTCCAGCTGGGACTGGAGCCGGCGAGGAACTCGGTGAGCACGTCGTTCGCGGCCGTCGCACCCCCGTCGTGGAACACCTCGATCGGTGGGGTGCCCGAGAGGTCGAGCGTCGGGTTCAGGGCGGCGATCGCCGGGTCCGACCAGGACGTGATCGAGCCGGAGAAGATGCCGGAGAGGACGGGTCCCGAGAGGTTGAGCGCGCCGCCGATCCCAGGCAGATCGTAGACGATCCCGACCGCGGACAGCGCGATGGGCACGAACGCGAGGCTCGACGGCGGTTCGCCCGAGGACGGGGCCCCGGGCGCGAGGTACTGGGCGGCGAAGACGATGGCCGGATCGGACAGGAGCGGCGAGAAGCCGGCGGAGCCCGAGTCCGTCAGATTAAGATGCACGCAGCCCCCGACCGCGTCGGACAGCTGGCCGCCGGCCGCGTCGAGCCAGGCCAGCAAGGACGCGTCGAGTTCCGAGGAGAGCGCCCCGGAGAGCAGCACCGGCGAGCCGGAGCAGGTCTGCGTCTGGAAGCCCCCGCCGCCCGACGGTTCCACCCGCAGGTTGATCCAGCCCGTGACCTCGCCGACGCCCGCGGCGATCACGATGAGCGCGACGACGACCGCGAGCGCCCCCCACGGGTCGGTAAGATGGCGGCGCGGCAGGACGATCCCGGCCGCGTGAGCGTCGCGCTCGAAACCGGCCTCGAGGTCGTCGGGGTCCTTCGCCTCCCTTTCCACCATGATCGCGCGACGAACCTCGGGAGAACTCCCACCGATAGTACGCCGAATCGAGAGATATAGAATCTTCCGGGCCCCTGGGGCCCCCCGCGGGCGGTCGGACCCCCGGCCTCCCGTGCTCCGCAGAGGGGTCCGGCAAGGCTTGAATCCCCGACGAGGGTCGGTGGCGCGTGACCCGCACGCTCGAGTCCGGCCGTGTGGTCCGGGCGCCCCGAGGCGCCGAGCGAAGCTGCCGGGGGTGGGCCCAGGAGGCGGCCCTCCGCCTGCTGCAGAACAACCTCGATCCCGAGGTCGCCCACGACCCGCGGCGGCTGATCGTCTACGGTGGCCGCGGCAAGGCCGCGCGGGATTGGGAGTCGTTCGATCGGATCGTGGCGGCGCTCCGGGCGCTCGGCAACGAGGAGACGCTGCTGGTCCAGTCCGGTAAGCCGGTCGGGGTGTTTCCCACCCACGCGGACGCCCCGCGGGTCCTGATCGCGAACGCCCTGATCGTGCCGCGGTGGGCGACGGACGAGGTGTTCTGGGACCTCGAGGCACGCGGGCTGACCATGTACGGCCAGATGACCGCGGGCAGCTGGATCTACATCGGGACCCAGGGCATCCTGCAGGGCACCTACGAGACCCTCGCCTCGCTCGCCCGCCTCGAGTTCGGAGCCGGGGATCTCGCCGGCCGCTGGATGCTCTCCTCCGGACTCGGGGAGATGGGCGGGGCTCAGCCGTTGGCCGTAACGATGCTCGGGGGGGTCGCGCTGATCGTCGATGTCGATCCGCAGGCGCTCGCCCGCCAGCTCGAGCACCGCTACCTCGACGTCGCGGCGTCCGATCTCGACGACGCGCTGGGACGGGTGCAGGAGGCGGTCGCGGCACGGCGACCGCTGTCGATCGGCCTGGCGGCCAACGCGGCCGACGTCTATCCCGAGATCGTCCGACGCGGGGAGCGGCCCGACATCGTGAGCGACCAGACGGCCGCCCACGATCTCACGGTCGGCTACCTGCCGCAGGGGCTGAGCGTCGAGGAGGCGGCGACCGTGCGCCGCTTCGATCCGAAGGGATACCTGGCGAAGGTCCGCGCCTCCCTGGCCACCGAGGCCGAGGCGGTCCTCGAGCTGCAACGGCGAGGAGCGCGGGTCTTCGACTACGGCAACAACTTCCGCGCGCAGGCGAAGGAGGCCGGGGTCGCGCGCGCCTTCGACATCCCGGGCTACGTGCCGAAGTACATCCGGCCCCTCTTCGCCATCGGGAGCGGCCCGTTCCGCTGGCTGGCCCTCAGCGGGGAGCCGGAGGACATCCGGGCCATCGATGCGATGATCCTGCGCGAGTTCGCCGATCGGGACGCGCTGTGCCGGTGGATCCGGCTCGCGGGCGAGCGCGTCCGCTTCCAAGGGCTGCCGGCCCGCATCTGCTACATGGGCTACGGCGACCGGGAGCGCTTCGGCCACCTGGTCAACGCGCTCGTGCAGGACGGGAAGCTCGCCGCCCCCATCGCCATCGGGCGCGACCACCACGACACGGGCAGCGTCGCGAGCCCGTACCGGGAGACCGAGGGCATGCGCGACGGATCGGACGCGATCGCAGACTGGCCGATCCTCAACGCCCTGCTCAACGTCGCGAGCGGGGCGAGCTGGGTGTCCGTCCACCACGGCGGCGGCGTGGGGATCGGCAACTCGATCCACGCCGGCCTCGTGATCGTCGCGGACGGCACTGCGGACGCCGACCGTCGGATCGGACGCGTGCTGCACAACGACCCCGGCCTCGGCGTCGCGCGCCACGCCGACGCCGGCTACCCGGAGTCGCTCGCGATCGCCGCCGACGCCCGGTTCCGGCTGCCCGAGCCCCCCTGAGCCCTCGGCGGGGCGGCCCTGCGACGCCGTAGCACACCGTCCAGCGAACGACCGCGGTCGCGACACCCGCGTTTAAGTGGGGGTGGCCCGCCTGACTACCCCGACGGAGCCACCTCCGTCCGAAAGCAAACGAAGCGAGGAACGAGGAAGGAAGAAAATGTCAGCGATGAGCGGAACGAAAGGATGGCTCGTCCTGACGGGCGTCGCGGCGCTGCTGTGCCTGGCAGTCGTCCCGGCGTTCGCGGGCACGGCCAGCGCCTCCCCCGCCCCCGCCTCGACGGTCGATCCGTCGAATCAGTGGGCGTACGGCGGCGTCGGATATTCGAACAACACGGTGATCGTCGGCGATCAGGTGCTCACCTGGAACGCGTCGTTCGGCTGGACCGTCATCTTCACGGTGACGCCCACGCTGCCGAACACGACCCTGGTCGAGGAACAGCGCACGGTCGGGGTCGACCTGACCGCGAAGTACTCGAGCCCGAGCGAGACCGCGACGTACAGCTTCCACGCGGACGAGTCGGACCTCGCGTTCGCGAACCTGACGAACGCCTCGACGGTCTATGAGAACGGGGTGCCGGTCCCGGCCCTCGGGATCATCAACGACTCGACGGCGATCACGGGCGCGATCGCGGAGCAGCTCAGCCTGACCGACAAGTCCGGAACGAAGTCCGCGAGCCTGGACGTCAACGCGAAGGCGAACGTCCTCGCCTCGTTCACGCCGGCGCTCGGCCTGATCCCCCTGAACCTCTCCGGAGCGACCGAGTGGAACTCGACCGCCTGGATCAACCCGTCCGGCACCTGGAACATCACCTGGGCCTGGGCGAACAACGGGTTCGGCGGCGTGACCGGCTCGGGGTCGGGCGGCGCCAACGGCACCTCGGGCGTGGCGGGTCAGGTCAACCTGACCGGCTACGATGTCACCAAGACCTACGGCGTGCCGGTCTTCCCCGACCACAAGACGCGCCACGCGATCCTGCTGGTGATCGAGGGACCGCTCGGCAACTACGACGCGTTCGTGCTGACGCCGCGCCTCTTTGACCTGTTCGGAGGCTCGGCGCACGGCTACGACTCGGACGCGCTCGGGACGGCGTCGATCTCCTCGGAGACGCTCTACGTGAGCCAGGGCTCCTTCGGGCCCACGCCCACGGCGGGCGCGACGACCTTCGGCGCGACCACGTCGGCGGTCAGCAGCCTGCAGATCTCCGGTGTGAGCCAGGCGTCGCCGGCGGCGAGCTCGTCCGCGGACCCCGGCGCGACCGTGGTCGGCGGGCCGATGAGCGTCAGCGCGGCGCAGGCCGAGTCGAACTGCCTCACCAACGGCTGCGGCGCGGGACCAGCGGGCACGAGCCTCGGACTGCTCGTCCTGGGCGTCGGGATCGCGGTCGTGGCGACCGTCGGAACCGTGACCGTGGTCGAGTGGCGATCCTACGCGCGGCGCCGGGCCCAGAAGGGCCTGGTCGGTGGCTATGCGGAAGCCTGGCCGAACGGCGTTCCCCCTGCCGGCGGCCCCGCGGCCGCGTCGCCGCCATCGGGCCAGGCCCCCGCGAGCCCGAGTGGGCCGGAGCTGCCCCCCCGACAGTTCTGAGCGCCCCGCGCCCGGTGGGTCCCTTCGGGGACCCACCGTAACCCCTTCGCTACCCTTTTTTCACGCGGAACGAGGGCGGGCCGCGAGGCGTCGCTGCGCCGCCTCGACGACCGTCCGGTCGAGGTCATAGGCCAATCGGGTCCGCGCTTCCGCGAGCGGCAGCCAGTCCGCTCGGTCGAACGTGGCCTCCAGGTGGACGGTCCGCTCGTCCGTCCGCCCGAGGAAGTAGATCACGGTCTTGTGGACGTTGCGCGAGCGCGGCGGCTGGTAGAAGCGATAGTTGACCTCGCACAGCTCCCGTTCCAGCACGACGTGGGAGAGCCCGGTCTCCTCCCGCACCTCCCGTAGGGCCGCGGTCCCGAGCGACTCGCCCGGGTCAACATGGCCCTTGGGGAAACACCAGCGGTCCTCGTCCGCCTGGTGCAGGACGAGCGCGGTGGCCCCGTCCTCGGGCACCACCACCGCCCCGGCGGCGATCTCCGGGACGATCGGGGCGTCCGGCCGGTACGGCTCGCTGCGGGCCCGCACGCGGCGGCCAAGGAAGGGGCGGCTAAGAAGGCTCGCGGCGGGCGCGCGCTGCAGCCTTAAGACGCGCGACGCCTCGGCGGGCGGGATGCTGGCGCCCGGCGAGGAGTACCACGACCTCGCCACGCTCGTGCGCGAGAAAGCCCGCAAGAACGGCGAGAGGATCGCGTTGCGCTTCCGCGAGCGGGCGCTCAGCTACCGCACGCTGGACCAGGAGTCGGACCGCATCGCATCGGGGCTCGCCGACGCCGGCCTTCGCCCGGGCGAGCGCGTGGCCGCGCTCCTGTTCAACACGCCAGAGTTCCCGCTCCTCTGGTTCGCCCTGGCCAAGCGGCGGCTCGTGCTCGTGCCGCTCAACACGGGCCTCAAGGGGGAGATCCTGCGCTACGAGCTCGCCGATTGCGCGCCGTCCGGCCTCGTGATCGACCGTCGGCTGTGGGACACCTACGCCCCGCTCCGTGCCGGTCTCGGCCTCCCGAGAGAGTGGGTCGTCGATCGGGACGGCGGAGCGCTGCCCCCCGGCGCCGTGAACTTCGCGGCGCTGCCCAGCGAGCGCGCGGCGCCGCCGCTCGATGCCCCGGGGGCCGCCGAGCCGGTCGCGGTGCTGTACACGAGCGGAACCACCGGGCCGCCGAAGGGAGCAGTGATCCCGCACGAGAAACCGATCGCGACCGCGCGGGAGATCGGCTTGCGCAGCCGGCTGACCGCCGACAGCGTGCTGTTCACCGCGCTGCCGCTCTTCCACTGCAACGCGCAGGAGATGACGGCCCTCACGGCGCTGCTGAACGACCTGACCGCCGCGTTCGACGAGCGCTTCTCGGCGAGCCTCTTCTGGGAGACCGCGGCCCGCTTCGGCGCGACGCACGTCTCGCTGCTGATCTCGATGATCAACGTCCTCTACAAGCAGCCCGGTAAGGAGACCGACCGGACCCATGCGGTACGGACCGCCCTCACGGCCGGCACGACCCGCGCGATCTGGCCGGAGTTCGAGCGACGCTTCGGGCTCACGATCGTCGAACTGTACGGGATGACCGAGTGCGGCTGCACGACCCTGATGAACCCGCCCGGAGCGATCCGGGTCGGCTCGGTCGGAACACCTCTCGGATTCATCGAGGCGGACGTGGTCGACGACGACGACCGCCCGGTGGCGGACGGGGTGCGGGGCGAGCTCGTGGTGCGGCCGCGCGCACCGTTCACGATGTTCTCTGGCTACCTCGGGAAGCCGGAGAAGACGGTCGAGGCGTGGCGGAACCTGTGGTTCCACACCGGCGACTACGTCACGCGCGACGCCGACGGCTACTACTACTTCGTGGACCGCAAGAAGGACGTCATCCGTCGGCGCGGCGAGAACCTGGCGCCCTACGACGTCGAGAGCGTGCTCAACCGTCACCCGGCCGTCTTCGAGACGGTGGTGGTCGGGGTCCCGTCCCCCCTCGGCGAGGAGGACGTCAAGGCGTTCGTCCAGCTCCGGCCCGGGGCGAGCGCCTCGCCCCGCGAGCTGTTCGAGTACTGTGTCGTCCACCTGCCGTACTTCATGGTCCCGAAGTACCTCGAGTTCATCGACGAGATCCCGAAGACCGCGAACCAGAAGGCGCAGCGGTTCGTCCTCCGGGACCGCTCGACGGGAACCCAGTACGACCGCGAGGAGCTCGGTGTCGTCGCCCGGCCCCGCTGAGCCGACCGCACCTCGCCGCCGGCCGCTCGTGCTCCTGGACGCGAACGCACTGTTCCTCCCGGGGACGGTCGGCTTCCCGCTCGATGCCGAGATTGAGCGCCTGGTACCGGGAGCGCACGTCGCCGTCGCCGAATCAGTGCGGCGGGAGCTCGAGCGGCTCGTCGCCACGGGCGAGCCTCGGGCCGCCCTCGCGCGGACGCTCGCTACGCGCTACGACGCGATAGCGGAGTCGTCCGAGGGCGACGAGGGCGTCGTGGCGTGCGCGGCGCGGGAGCGGGCGGTCGTCGTGACCGCGGACCGGGCCCTCCGGGCGCGCCTGCTCGCGCTCGGGCTCGACGTGCTCAGCCCGCGGGACCGCCACCGCCTGGAGCGCACGCGCGGCCGCGCCCGAGACAACGGTTAAGACTCGTCCCCGGCTCCGAACGGATCGGATGCGCGACGACGACCGGATGCTGGACCTTCCCGAGGAGTTCGGGAGCGGCATCGTCGGGGTGTGCGACATCTGCGGCACGCGCCAGGCGGTCATCATCCTGCAGAAGGAGCGCTACAAGCTCTGCGTCCTCGACTTCCTCAACAAGACCTGGCTCCAGTCCGAGAAGAAGCCCGGCGCTCCGGCGCCGCTCTACCGGAGCGACCGGATCTGGTTCGAGACCCGGACGGTCCCGGAGGGCAAGGCGCCGGCGATCGTCCTCACGCCGACCAAGATCGTCAAGCACCCGGTCGTCCTGATCACGCCGGACGTCTTCGGCATCACCACCACGCTGCTCGACGCGGCGATCCGCTTCGCACGCGAGGGCTGCGAGGTGATGATCCCCGATCTCGGGAAGACCGGGGGCATCGGCCCCGCCCACCACCTCGCCCTGCGCACCGGCCGGCAGTTCCGCGGCGGGGTCTCGCCGCGCTCGAAGCGGGTCCTCACGCTGGTGAACCTGTACGCGGACGCGCTCTCCGCGCTGCGGGCGCGCGAGATGGTCGATGCGACGAAGTCCGCGGTCTTCGGAGTCTCCTACGGAGGGAGCCTGGCGCTCGCGGTAGCGGCCGAGGACACCCGCCTCGCCGCGGTCGTGCTCGCCTACCCACAGCCGGTCTCGCCCGCGGGTCTTCCCAAGCTCGTGACCGCACCGATCCTCTACGTCGGCGGCACCGACGATCGCAGCGCCGCCCGCGCGCGGGCGCAGCTCGCAGCCGCGCGCGGGACGCGCGGGGTGTCGATCGAGCTCGACGACGTGGCGGGGGCCCGCCACGGCTTCCTCGCGCGGGACCTGGGGGCCTACGACCTGGCGCGGGCCGAGGCCGCCTGGGCGCGGATCCTCGGGTTCGTCAAGCAGCAGCTGCTTCCCCCGCCCCCGAAGCCGCCCGTCCCCCCGACGGTCAGCGCGGCCGCCGTGCTGCCCCGGCCCCCGGCGCCGTCGGCAGCCGCGCCGGCGCCCCCGGCGTCGGCGACCTCTGCCCCCCCCACGACCGCGCCGCGTTCGATCTGAGCGGGCGGTGCGGTCCTCAGCCCGGGACGTTCGAGGCGGTCTCGACGAGCTCCTTGGCCGCCCGCGTGAAGCGCATCAGCTTGGCGAGGTTGCCGCGCACCCGGAACGTGCCATCGAGGATCGCCTTCACGGGGTCGATCTCGTGGCGCATCAGGCGCGCCCAGTTCTCCGGGGAACCCTCGTAGACGAACTCGGCCGCGACGCTCCGGGCGTCGGCGTGGTAGTGGGCGGCGCGGCAGGTGCCGCTGGCAAGATCGAGGAGGACCCCGGGCGCCGGGGCGTTGGGATCCTCCGGCTGCACGCGCAGCAGGATGTCGCCCGCCCAGGCTCGAGCCGCCTCGGCGTACGCTGCATTCGCATTGATCGCCCGCTGGAAAGCGCTCGCCCACTCCGCGGACGGGAAGGTCATGGCGGCGGAGCGGCGGCGGCCGATTTAGGGCTTCGGGTCAGCTGTCCGTGTACTCGTAGAAGCCGCGGCCGGTCTTCCGGCCGAGATGCCCGGCGGCGACGAGCTGCCGCAGGAGGACCGACGGCTTGTACTTGGGGTCGCCGAACTCGCGATAGAGCGTCTCCGCCACCTCGAGCGACACGTCCAGCCCGACGAGGTCGGCGAGCTCGAACGGGCCCATCGGCATCCCCGCGCCCGCCTTCATCGCCGCGTCGATGTCGCGCGACGAGGCGAGGCCCTCCGCCAGCGCCGCGCTCGCCTCAGCGAGGACCGGCGCCAGGACCCGGTTCACGACGAACGCGGGCGACTCCTTGACCCGGATCGGGACGAGCGGGTAGCGGTGGTTCTTCAGCCCGCCGAGGAACTCGATCGCGTCGGTCACGACGTCCTCGCGCGTGTCGATGCCGCCGGCGACCTCGACGAGCGGCAGGGTGTACGGCGGGTTGAAGAAGTGCATCGCGAGGGTCTGCCGGACATGGCCGAGGCTCCGGGCGAGCTCGGTGACGGACAGCGAGGAGGTGTTGGTCGCCAGCACCGCGTAGTCCGGGATCTTCGCGTCGAGGGCCTCGAGCACCGGACGCTTGACCTCCGTTCGCTCGAAGACCGCCTCGATCACGAGGTCGACGTCTCCGAAGGCATCGTAGTCGGTGACGCCGTGGACGCGGCCGACGACCTGGTCGGCCCGCTCGCGAGAGAACTTCGGGGCGAGCTGCTGGGCGATCCGAGCGCGCTGGGTGTCGGAGAGCTCGCCGGCGAGCGCCGCGATCCGCTCGATCTCCCGGGGCGCTCGCTCCGCCTGGTAGCGCACGAGCTCGTCGACGATCGCGCGGACCCGCCCGAGCCCCCTCTGGACGAGCGCCGCGTCGACGTCCTTGAGGACCACCTCGATCCCGTTGTAGGCGAGCACCTCCGCGATCGACGCGCCCATCGTCCCGGCCCCGACGACCCCGGCCTTCGCGACCCGCATCGGCTTCCGGCCTGGGAGCACGGGCGCGCTACATAAGCGGGCGCGGCCGCCCTAGCTGCCGGAGAGCGGGCCGCCCGGGCCCCGGCCACGTCGACCGAGGTCGGTCATGATCTGGTCGAACTGCTCGCGGGTGATCTCCCCGCGGGCGTAGCGCTGGCGCGCCATCATGACGGCCGGGTCGGGTCCGAGGCGGCGCGGGCCGTAGCCTCGTCGCTGCGTGCGCGAGCTCCACCAGGCGATCCGCAGCACCATGAAACCGACCCAGACGATCAGGAAGATGACGAGGAATCCCCCGAACAGACCGAACCCTGGATGCGGGCCGTACGGGCTCGGCCCGAAGAACCCGTCCAGGTAGAGCAGCACGAGGATCCCAACCACGGCGATCGCGGCGAGCGCCACGCCGACGAACAGCCAAGCGCGGGACGGTCGACGGTACTCGGCCCCCGCGCCTCCGCCGTAGGGCCCTCCGTACATCCGCGAGGCTCCTCCACGAACAGCGGAGGAGGGCCTATCTGAAGGCTTGCTCCGGTCGGTCCGCTCCGGGCGGGACTCCGGCGCCCGCCGGGCCGCGTGCGAACGGACCCGGGCCTCGGCCCCGAGCGAAGAGTTAAGGCGCCGACCGGGCTCGAGAGGCCCGCGCGGGGATGGCCCAGCCCGGTAAGGCGCAGGATTGCTAATCCTGTGGTGATTTCACCTCGGGGGTTCAAAGGGGCGTCGGACCCTGCCGACGCCCGGAGCGTCCCCCTCCCCGCGTTCGCTCGGGCTCAGCGCGCGGGCTCCGACCGGGCCCGATAGACCGCCCCGTCCCGACGCACGGAGACGACCGTAGCGGGCGCCGGTGGCGGGCCGTCGACGACGGCGAGCAGGCGGACGGACTCCGGCAGCTCGACGAGCGCGATCCGGTGCGGGGCCGGCCAGCCGGGGGGCGGGTTCGTCATCTCGGTGGACGCGAGCACGGTGCCGAGCGGGTCGGCCTCGTAAGGGTGGACGTCGGTCGATCCGCAGCGCGGGCAGGGCCCGTCGGTGGGAACGAACCGGGCCCGGCACGCCTCGCAGCGGCTGAGCTCGACGCGCGGCTCGCTCACGGCCCCTCGCGTCCGAGCAGGGTCACGAAGTTGTGGGCCGCGATCCCGCTCATCGCGTGCGCGAGACCGACGCGGGGGGCGCGTGCCACCGCGTGCCCGCCGGCCTCCCCCCGCAACTGGAGTGCGACCTCCGCGACCTCCGCGAGACCGCTCGCGGCGACCGGATGCCCCCGGCCCACGACCCCGCCGCTCGGGTTGACGGGGATGCGTCCGTCCAGCGCGAACTCCCCGTTCGCGAGCGCGTCCGGCGCGGTGCCGGGCGGCACGAGACCGAGGTCCTCGGCGTGGATGTAGAGGAAGGGACTGAACGCGTCGTGGACCTCGGCCACCTCCACCTCCTTCGGAGCGAGGCGGGCCGCGTCGTAGGCGCGCTTCGCCGCGACGCGGCTCGCCCCGAACGTCGTGAGGTCGTCGCGGTCGATCAGCCGCAGGGCCTCGAACCCCTGGCCGAGCCCGAGCACGGTCGCGGGCCCCGCGCCGCGCTCCAGCACGAGCGCGGTCGCCCCGTCCGAGATGGCCGAACAGTGCAGCAGGCGCAGCGGCGCGGCGACGTAGCGGCTCTGAGCGATCTCCGCCGTCGCGATCGGCTTTCGGAAGAACTGCGCGGCCGGGTTGCGCGTCGCCATCGCGCGCGCATGCGCGGTCGCCGCATCGAGGACCTCCACCCCGCGACCGAAGCGCTGCAGGTAGCGCTGAGTGACGATCGCGGCGAGGCCGGGCATCGTCGCGCCCGCCGCCACCTCGTCCGGGTGGAGCGAGGCCGCGAGGTCCCGCGTGTTCTCCAGCGTCGTGCGGTCCGTCATCTTCTCGGTCGCGACGACGAGCGCGCGATCGAAACGCCCGGACTCGATCGCGAGCGCGGCCGCGTGGAACGCCATGCCCCCGGTGCCGCTCGAGGAGTCCACGCGGAATCCCGCGGCCGACTCGAGCGCGAGCCGGCCGGCGAGCCGGGGCAGCAGCGCTTCGCGGCCGTGCGGCCCATGCGAGAACATCGACCCCACGACGAGCAGATCGACCGGTCGGCGGCCGATCCCCTCGAGGGCGAGGCCGGCGGCCTCCGCCGCGAGCTCGACCTGGGACTCGGCGCGCTTGCCGAAGCGTCCGGTGCCCACCGACGCGACGTGGACGCTCATGAGGCGAGGGGGGGCTCGAGCAGTTCGCGCACCGTGCTCAGGAAGCGGGAGAGCGGCATCCCTTCCTGCCAGCGGAGGATCCCGTTCCCGGAGCGGGTCGTGTTCACCGGCGGAAGGCGCCGGCAGATCAGACGGAGGACGCCGCGCTCCGGCGGATCGCTCGCGAGGAACAGCCGCCAGGGTTCCTCGCCCCGACGGCCGAGCCGACGGTAGGCGTAGAGGACCGTCAGCCCGACCCGCCCGACCGCGCGGCGATGGGCGGCGAGCTGGATCTCGGCCCGGCCGCTCGCGGCCGTGAACCGGATGACGTCCTCCGACGTCGCCTTCACCTCGAGCGGCAGCGCGAACTCCCGGCGCAGCGCGACCAGATCGAAGCCGAGCGACCCCGCGCCGCGCACGACGAGGAACGGCGCCTCGACGATCTCCTCGAAGCCGGCGCGGTCCTCGGGCGGCAGGCCGCGCGCGTAGGCGCGAACGGCGCCGCGGTCGCCTTCGAGCAGCGTCCGCAGCTCGCGCTCGTACGCCGACGAGCTTCGACCGGCCACGGCGGCGGACCCCCGAGGGCCCATTAATATAAGTTGGTCGAGCGGTAGCCGCGACGTGGCCGGCGCGGGATCGCTCGAGATCGCGGTCCCGGACCTTCCCGTGGCCCGCGTCCTCGCGGCGATCGTGGAGGATGCGGACCGCCGACGCACGCTGCGGGGCGTCGCCGCGCAACCCGCCCGCTTTCCGTTGAGCGAGCTGCGCGCGCGCCTGCTGCGCGAGCGGGTCTTCGAGGACGCGGGGCGCCTCGTCACCCGGCTCAAGCGTCGCGGCCTGCTGCTCGAGCGGCCCGAGGGCCACGGGGACAAGATCTACCAGGTTCCCTACCCGGACGAGCTGCGCCGCCTGTTGCTCGACGAGGTCGGCCGCTCGGAGGGGATCGACGCCTCGGCGCTGCAGCCCGTTCCCGACGAGCCCGCCGAGATCCGGGCGATGGATTCCGAGTTCCTCGACCACCTGCGCGAGCTCCTGCGGAACCGGCTCGAGGCGACGCTCGCCTTCGGCCGATCGTTCGACGTCGAGAAGCTCGCCGCGTACCTGCGCGAGCTCTTCGGCGAGGCGCTCTACTTCGACTCGCTGATCTCCCTGCTGCAGCAGTACGCGCTCGCGGATGCCCCGCTCGTCGCCCCCACCGGCCGGGTGACCGGCGCGACCGGCTTCCACCTCGCGCTCTTCGGACCGCCGGGCACGGGCAAGACGTTCTCGATCGACGATCTCGTGCGCGGGAACCCGAGGACCGGCGTTCCCGCCCACGGCCTGCCCGGTCGCAACCGCTACTGCGGTGGGATCACGCCGGCCCAGTTCCTGCGCGTCGGCGCCGCCTACACCGGCCGCACGTTCAACTTCATCGTGCCCGAGTTCAATGACTGGTTCAAGTACCGCGGCATGGTCGAGCCGCTCAAGCTCGTGATGGAGCAGCGCGAGGTGAAGTGGGAGACGACGTTCGGGACCGTCGGGCCCTACACGTTCCGCTCCTTCTTCTCGGTCAACTACAACGTGCGGGCCGCCGGCGCCCAGGACTACTGGACCACGATCGGCGACCCGAACTTCGCGGCGCTCGAGGACCGGATGCTGCTGCGCTTCCACCCGATGACGCGCGAGCGGTTCCGGGCGGTCGAGTCGAGCGCCGAGCGGCTCGAGCTCGGCGAGCTCGACTTCGCCCTCGCCGGCCGGATCCGCGACCACCTCACGCTGGTCTACGCGATCGAGACCGGCCATCCGCTGGTCGCGGGAAAGTTCCGCGCCCGGGCCGTCCGCCTCGATCGGAGCCTCTACGACGAGCTGCGCGGCGTCTCGGAGGCGGCGCTGAAAACGACGCGCTACCCGAAGTTCTCTCCGCGCCTCAAGTCCCGGGCCGTGCGCCTCGCCGCCGCCGCGACCCTGCTCACCTACTTTGCCGACGCGGACCCCGGCGCGCTCACCATCGGGCCGGTCGCGGCCGAGTTCGCGCGGCGTTTCTACGAGGAGGAGATCCGTGCCCGGGAAGGACGACGCGCCGGCGCCGCCGCGTAGGCCACGCGAGGTGCCACGCTACCGGCGCCCGCCGGACGAGGAGGTACAGCGGGCCGCGCGTCGCCTCGTGCGCGGCGGCAAGGCCTCCTTCGCGTCCCAGGAGGAGTTCCTCCGCGCCCTGACGCTCTACCTGCGCCGGGAGGAGCCGCTCGCCGCCGTCGGCGGCCGACGGCTGCGCCGACTGCTGGTCGGTCTCCCCGGCGTGCGATTGAGCGTGCATTACGCCGAGCGCGACGACCCGCGCCCGTTCGAGCGGTGCCCCGTCTGTGGCTCCGAGCTGCGCCCGATCCGCAACCGGACCCTCTCCGGAGAGTCGATCGTGCTCGGCCAGCGATGCGCGCGCTGCGACTTCTGGAGCCACCGGGCCCGCCGCGTGCCAGTGCGCTATCGGATCACGAGCGTCCGGGCGAGCTCGGTGCGCAGCGCGGGCTAGTCTTCCCGCCAGGGCGTGATCCCGCCGCCCTCGGCCTCGGCTCCGGGCTCGGCCCCGGTCGACTCGGGCCCCGCGTACTGCGTCGGCGGGGGCGGCGAGCGCCGGCGGGAGCGACCGGCGAGGTAGAGGAGCAGCGCCGCGACGGCGGCGCCGATGACGAGGCCGAGGAAGAGCGTCTCGTAGCCGGCGGTCAGCGACGGCGCCGGCGTCGAGACGGCCGTCACGGCGAGACGGTAGGTCGTGTTCCACTGCGCGCCCACCGCGTCCTCGACGAACAGGCTGATCGAGTAGTTGCCCGGCGTCGTGTAGCCGTGCTCGACCTGCGGATTGTAGGCGTAGGAGCCGTCGCCGAACCCCCAGATGATCGTGTACGGCGCCGTGCCGCCGTGGACGCTGACCTCGAGCGTCAGGTTGGAACCGGCCCGGATCGAGGACCCGCCCTCGACCACCGTCAGCTGGGCGGAGAGCGGCGAGTTCACCTGGATCGTGAGCACCCCGCTCGCGCGGTTCCCGGACGCGTCGACGTAGGTGAACGTCGCGAAGTAGATGCCGGGCGAGGAGTAGGCGTGCTGGGCGACCGAGTCCGAGCTGCCGTGGCCGTCCCCGAAGCTCCAGCTCTGGCTGACCAACGCCGTACCGCCGCTGACGCTCGCGGCGAGCGTGACCGGGATCCCGGGATCCGTCACGTTGGTCGGCGACGCGGACACGACGACCGACGGCAGCGGCATGACCGACACCGCCGACGTGTTGCTCGAGAGGCCGCCACCCGCATCGGTCGCGGTCACCGTGAGCAGGTATCGGCCGGGGGCGGCGTAACTGTGAGTGACGGAGTTTCCCGAGCCGGTCGAACCGTCGCCGAACGCCCAGGCGACGCTGATCGGCGCCGTCCCTCCCGAGATCGAGACCGACGCGCCGAGGGTCTGGCCGACATCGACCTCAACGGGCCAGGGCACTGCGAACATCACGGTGAGCGCGATCGTGGGGTTCACGGAGAGGATGGTCGAGCCGCTGGTGGTGTAACCGAGCGAGTCGACGATGCTCGCCTCGATCGTGTAGGCCCCCGGGCCGGAGGGGACGCAGGGCAGCGACGTGGTATTCGCGCTCGCGCACGAGCCGGGGAGGCCCGTGTACGAGATCGTGGACGGCCCCGCCCCCCCGATGTACGCGAGCGACACCGTGGTGGGGGTCCCCGCGTCGATCGGGTTCGGCGTGGCGGCGAGGTAGGAGATCTGGGGCGGGCTCGCGATCACGCTGAGCGTCCCGGACGCATCGTTGGCGACCCAGATCTCGCCCGAGCCGGGGGCCGAACCTCCCGGAAGATTCGCCGGCACCGCGACGAGCGGCAGCTGCCCGGCCGGTATCGTGACGATCGAACCCTGGCTCGCGGCGAGCGAGGCGCCGTCGATGACCGTCAGGTTGCCCGAGTACGGGGCCAGCAGGGCGGAGCTGCCGTTCGTGGCGACGTAGAGGTCCGCGCGCGACGGGTCGTAGACGATCGACCAGGCGACCACGTGGACCCCGACGGAGATCGGCGCCGAGACGATCTTTCCAGTAACGGGCGAGATCGCGTACGCGGCGCGGCCGAGCGCGTAGACGAGCTGGTCGGCCGCGTCGTAGGCGACGGAGACCGCGTGGGGCACCGACGTGATCCACGGTAGGGTCTCGAGTCCCGTCGTGGCGTTGAGCACGGCGATGCTCGAGTTGGTGAGGTCGACGGAGAACAGCTCGTTCGTGACGGGGTCGAAGGTCGCCCCGCGCAGGTTGAGCGTGCCGATGCCGATGCCCGTGAGGATCGCGCCGGTGAGAGTCGACAGGTGCAGCGCGAGCAGCCCGGAGACCGAGTTCAGGTCCCAGAGCAGGTTGGCGGTCGTGTCGACGATGAGGTCCGTGTTGTTGCCGAGCAGGGTCGTGTTGTTGACGACGGCGGCCCCGGTAGCGGCGTCGATGGCCTGGATGCCCCCGGAGTAGCCGACGTAGGCGATCCCGGAGGTAGGACTGTCCACGATGGCGTCGGGCGTGGAGGGCAGCAGGTATGGCTCTCGGGCGGTGGAGAGGGAGCTTGCGTTGAGGAAGTCGATGGCGTTCGATGTGCGATCGGTCGACAGAATGCGGTTCGAGAGCGGGTCGTAGGCCGCGTCGCCCGGTCGGGCTCCCAGCGAAGGCGAAAGCTGCGTCGGCATTGATGTACTCAGGTTAACGATCGTGAGAGTGCGCGACTTGTTGCTCCAGGCGTACAGAGCGCCGGTCGAGGGGTCCAACGCCAGCTTGGAGGGCGTATTGACCGCGTCCAGATCCTTCGAGATAACCGTACCGGTCGTGACATTGACGAGAGCAAGCTTCGTCCCGGTGTTGTTGGCGAAGACGTAGTCACTCCCGTTCAGGCTAGCCACGACTGAACTGACACCCACACCTGAAGCCACGAGCGCGGTTACGACTCCGCTCGACGCCTGGACCACGGGCATGAGGGAGGAGCTCGGCAATCCGACTGCAACCAGCCCTGTCGACGCCGAGTAGCCTAGGGATGTTGGCGCCGCGGCGAGGGGCACGGGCGCAGTCACAGTATTTGACGACGTGAGAATTCGCGTAAGATTGGTGGCTAGCGAGTTGGCGGTCAGAACGATCCCATAAGTGGGATTATCGGCGAGCGCCACCGGGCCCGCCCCCGTCGCGATCCCCCGGACCTGGATCGAGTTCGTGCTGCCGTTGATGACGGTGACGTTGCTCGAGCCGGCGTTGGCGACGTAGAGGTTCTTCGACGCGGGGTCGTAGAGGATCGCCGACGGATCGCTTCCGACCGGCAGCGCCGGGTGCGCCCAGGTGTCCGTGGT